>SACC01000587.1 GCA_009928745.1 Clostridia bacterium | reverse complement strand
TTATTGCCCACGTCGTGAATGTAGCCGGCTATTTTGCCAAGCTCAACAATCCTCTCTTCATAATCTAGTTTTTCCAAAATCACCCCTGTCATCATAGAAACATAACTAGCGTGACGCAGTCCATGCTCGGTGTAATTCATCATACGCAGACATTCGCAAGAAGAATTAATAAGAGATATTATCTCGGGATTTTGCTTTATCTGATTAAGTTTTATCATCAATTGCCTCCTGTATCTTCATTATTTGTTTTGTAATTATGAGTGAATCCGCCTCGAATATACCCGCTATATTCTCTACTGTAAAGACATTCTGCTTTTCCACGCACATATAGCTTATCGCGCCAGACAGCACCGCTATTGAGGGTAGCTCAAGATTATAAAGGTATATCATTTCCACAAGCCTTGACAACGCTTTCTCGAACGGAATACCCACTGTCGCCAGAAAAGCGAATGCATTACAGTACGAAATGCAGAGAATATTCGGATAGTCGTCATAACTTGGGGGAGTTTTGAGCGAAAGACTTGTCAAAATGTTCTCATTGACAATCCGTATTCTGCCTCTTCTTAAACTATGCAGCATTGTCACCAAAATACGGCGCCTTATCTCAAAATGAACATCGGGTTTCAATAATATAGTCTTCAACAAGCTGATTACCGCGACATTGTTGTGCTTATGCATCAGCATCAAAAGCTCATTGCATAATTGCGCGTCGATATTCTTTTCCAACACAAACTGCACGCCCTGCCTGAATGCGCCCGATGACATAAACACGGATTTGAACCCTTCCGCTTTGATTTCTTTTCGGATAGAAGTTACGATTCTATGTGTTATTTCGGAAGGAATATGTTCAAAAAGTATGCTGAGTTTTCTATGACGCTTAAAGGAATTAAGAATATATTCTGACGGATATTTGTTAGGATAGAGCGACATAACTTCTTTGAATATTTTTTCCGCTTGCGCCTTATCACCCATATTGAATTTTACCGCTGCTTTGACAAAGTGATACTTCGGATTATATTTGTCCTTTTCCAAAAGTTTTTCCGCAAGACTGTCCGCTTTATCGTACATATTTTTGATGCAAGCCGCGCTAATTATATAACGGATATCCTCTTCTCTTGTTGCTTCGTAC
>SACC01000586.1 GCA_009928745.1 Clostridia bacterium | reverse complement strand
CATTAGGCACCTATGTAAGGACTGATGTATATAAATTAGGAGTATTGCAATCCAACAGCATCATTAACGCAGGAGTATACAATCTTGTTTTGCGGATTAACTACGATGAGGGAGGAGTTCCCAAGCAGGTTGATAAAGAAGTGAATATCACGGTCAACAAGGTCAATGTCGTGATAGCTTTTGACAACATTCAAAAATATTATAAAGACTCTACTGGCGGCGCGCTTGCCCATTATGTAAATAAACCTGCAAGCGTGCAGAATTCCAGCTTAAAATATGCCTATTATGAAGATATAGGCGCAACTGTGCCAATAGCGGGAATACCTGAAAATGCCGGCATATATTATGTAAAAGCGTATTATCAGGATAACAATAATCCCAATTATACAGGTAAAAAAATAGAGCCGTTTACCGTTCACAAATCCGAAGCAGTGATAACTGCGCAGAGCGGTACTGTCGTATATAGCGGGGAAAATTTTGATCCAAAACAAGCGCTTTCGTCTTATGTTGACGGCATTATAAGCTCACCTCAATATTCGGCGGAGGTGTTAGTTGGCGGAAGTTGGAAAGCGGACAATATAAAAAATGTGGGAATACATTCGGTGCGATTCCACTTTGCCGGAGGAGACGGTAATTACGAAAATCCTTTTAGCGAAACCTATAATCTGACTGTAAGTAAAGCGGATACGCATTTTGTTATTGAACCGATAAGTTTTGTGTATAACGGCGCGCCAGTAGATATATCCACATTATTTGGTAGCGGTATTGCGCTTTATAATACTCATTATAATTCGACTATTACTTCTGAATACGGCGCTATTCATTACAATTACTTCAGCAAGGGGGGAGACCCCATTGCCGCGCCTACTTTAATAGGCGAATACGATTGTCAGGTAATATGCGATGCAAGCAGCAATTATAATGCGGCGCAGTCGGCAGTAATTGCTTTATCAATTACAAAAAAGCCGATAACCTTTGAGTTTGACGGCAATTTCCACGCCGGTACATCAACGCTGACAACCAACTATTCGGGCGAAGAAATCGGTATAAGTTATACGCTCTATGATTCGCAGTCTGTACTAATCGGGGAGACGGTCGAAGAGGAGAGTATACAATACTCTACCATTACG
>SACC01000585.1 GCA_009928745.1 Clostridia bacterium | reverse complement strand
CGATTATATGGTTAATAACTCATGTGGTGTAATTGCCTATTATAACGGAGAACATAAAGGCGGAACATTCTACACATACATGAAGGCAATGTCTTTAAATATCCCGATAGTTAATATTATAGATACTTAAAGTGTTGTATCTCAATAGATACTACTATACTTATTCGCTATATTACATTTATATGCTTAGTAGTGAATATGTATATATGTATTTGCTAAATAAAGTGAAAGCATGAATGTTTATCAACTATAAATAGTCAAAATGGAAGGGTTTTAAGTACCTTTGCAGCGAGACGAAAAACAATAATATTATAATGGCAATAACAATATCAATCTTAAATCACAAGGGTGGCGTAGGAAAGACGACAACGGCTGTAAACCTTGCGGCAGCTCTACAAATAAAAGGTAAACGTGTATTGGTCATCGACCTTGACGGTCAAGCCAACCTTACCGAGTCTTTGGGATTATCAATCGAAGAGGAAAAGACAATCTATGGAGCTATGAAAGGTGAATATCCGTTACCTCTTGTAGAAACAAATACAGGTTTGACTCTGGTTCCTTCTTGTCTTGACCTGTCAGCGGCAGAGTCCGAACTTATCAATGAACCTGGACGTGAAATGATTCTAAAACAGCTCATTCATAAGAATACCGAGACAAGCAAGATGCAAGCGATGACAAACAACCTTATCAATCCTTTTCAATTAATCTTCACAAA
This sequence comes from Clostridia bacterium, assembly GCA_009928745.1. GTDB lineage: Bacteria > Bacillota > Clostridia > Christensenellales > CAG-1252 > SACC01. Next base: position 416 of record SACC01000585.1, on the reverse strand, counting down.
ATCACATTCGCACAAAGCCTCAGCCGATTTGCATATCGTATACTTCAGATTCTTGTCGGAATATATTTCTGTAAGCGAGGAACTCTTGTTTTGAACTTTCTTTCCCCGGAAACCCACAAGATAGCAGAACAAGCGGGTGCAGCGTACGTCGCACAAGGTGCGCCGTCCGCTGACCCGTGACGTTCGGCATAAAAGATGAAAACGCCCAAACGAAAAACATCGCCGCACCTCGATATATCGCCGGGGCTTAAGCAAATTGAAATTGCATCCCTCGCCTGCGAACTTCTAGCGTTTGTCATGGCGGATGCCCCAATTAAGAAACTGGTAGCGAAATATAACCGCTTCGGCATCGGAACGGTATATAAAGGGGTCATAAAGGGGTCAGTCCTATAATTTATATATCCGCGCCCCGGTTC
>SACC01000091.1 GCA_009928745.1 Clostridia bacterium | reverse complement strand
GAGAGCGACAGTATAGGACCCGTCTTTGTTTTTATAATAATCGCTGAATAGTTCTTGCTTTTTGCGATAGAGTATGCGGGATTTTTTTATGTATTCGGTAATCTCTTCCCTTAGGGATAAAGGAATCCTTGTATAAAAATTCGCCAAACATATTCTCCCTTCGGGAGTTATCGAATATATTTGCTTGCCTCCGGTGTTGTTTTTGTGCAAAAATCCGACTGAACACAGGTTAGAGATAGCTTCCTTACATTCCACATAGGCTACCCAAGAGTTGTCTTGCGAACAAATAGAAGTGACGATATCATCCTCTAGCGGAACTTCCATTTTGTCCATTACATAAAGCAGTATTAATTTGGTTTGGGTATCGCCCATAAACACCTCTATCATTTGGAGTCATTGTATCACAATTATTAAGAAAATAAAATTTATTTTGTCACTTTTTTTGGAAATAGCATATATTGTGCTTTATCAAATTAACGCATACTAAAAGTTTTCACAATCTTATTGGAAAATGCCTTAATTTTTGCTATAATGATAACGGAGGCAATTATGAAAGGATATTCAAGAGAGGAATCATACGCATTGTTTGAAGAGGCAATGCATAATTTGACAACTGCCAACTTCATATTGACCGCAAAGCCTATAAGCGATTTGCTTAAGTTCATTGTTTACAATGAAATTATGCAGAGTTTTGTGAGCGAATGCAACAGAAGTATCAATTACGATAGCGCGCTAAGGTCTGCAATAAGAAAGGAAAACGGCAAGTATTATTTTACGCTTCCTAAGAGCAACCGCGCAATAGTCGCGCTGACTGTCAATCTTATGTACGATTTTGACAAGGGCAATCAGAGCCTTGATGCTTTTATATCGGGTTTTTATCCGGCTACCGATTTAAAAACATCATACACAATGTTTTGCGATGCGGTGCTTATACCCTTCCGCGATGCTTTTAAGCAAGCGTTCCTATTCGATAATAATCTTATAGAGAATCAGGATATTGAGAATGAAAAGATATATTCCAAGGTAAATCCCGCCGCAGTCGACCAGATTGGCTCGTTAGTGCATATGCTGCGCACCGATTTTTTGGCGGATAACAAGCTTAATACCGCCGAACGCGAGGACTATACATTGATAGCCGACGGTTTATACGAGGCATTGGAGAAAGGCGATACGCGACTTGCCGCTGCTGTATGGGCTGGTATGAAATACACTATTGGCAGCCAAAAAAAGTACCTGAAAAGATTCAGGGAACTGGAAAGCGTGTTGAAAATGTATACGATAATTTGATAGAATTATTGATAATTGCCCTTGCGCTTAATTAATAAATGCCTACTGTACCTGTTTGAGTATTTTTTACAAGAAACTAATAAATACTTTGCGTTAATGACAACTTTTATAATTAATTCACCCCAAAATTATCTGTTGTGACTGTTCGAGCGGATTGAGCTTCATAAAACACAGTTTTGGGGTTTAAAAAGTCGGCAAAAATATTGCCGACAAACAAAGACCACCCTTGCGGTGGTCATATTTTTATATGATTAATAGAATTACTTAATCGAATTAAACGATTTGTTAAGACTTGAGATTTTTCTGCTTGCAGTATTGATATGATACACGCCGTCGCTCTTTGCCTTATTGATGATACCGATAGTTAACGGCAAAAGCTCAGTTGCAACCGCAACATTTTTGGCTTCAATCGCTGCATTAAATTTCTTAACTGCATTCTTAACTTTGGAACGGATTGCACAATTCTTTTTATTTTCTTCAGCGGTGATTAAGACACGCTTCTTCTGGGACTTAATGTTAGCCACAATATTTCTCCTTAAACAACTATTTTGCTTATGTATTCTATCATATATAAAATTTATTGGCAAGGATTTGAGCGTAATATTTTATAAAAAATAGCCAAAAATATCAATATGGATACAAGTTTTGAATTGGCAAGCGAGACATTCGCAAGATTGGGTGAGCGTGAAGAATTAAAATGCAATATAACAGACAGAATAGAGATGCGATGTTATGATGTTATGAATAAAGACGAGCGCAAACTATTTGACCGAGAAATGGGAAGATATATCACCCTTGAGTTGAAAGACAATTTGCTTGCAGATGCAAAAATCAAGGAAGAGGCGATAAGAGCCGTTGCGCACAATATCAGCAAGCTTATAAAAAAATCCCACGCAAGACGAGACAATATATTAGTCGCCGGACTAGGTAATCCCAAGATGACTGCCGATTCTCTCGGTGTTGAGGCGGCAAAAGGTGTGAGAGTTGTGCTTGAAGGCAAAGGAGTGCGCACAATTACGCCTTCGGTATACGGCGAAACGGGGGTAGAGAGCTTTGATGTTATAAAAGGAGTTGTAGCGGCAATTACCCCCGATGTTGTAATTATTGTTGACACACTTGCCTGCCGCAGCGTAGACAAGCTATATAAAACCTTTCAGCTAAGCGATGCGGGGATACGCCCGGGCGCAGGTCTTGGCAACCGCCGCAAAGCGCTTACCGAGAACACTTTAGGAGTACCGGTTATTTCCATCGGCGTGCCGCTGATAAGCTATACTGAGCAATATCCGTATGCAGGGGATTTGTGCGTTACCCCTAAAGAAATCGATATTGTGGTAAAAGTGGCGGGCGAAGTTATCGCGCAAAGTATTAACCGCGCCGTTTACGGAAAAAACGCCTAATTACATTAAATAAAGAAGCGTTTAGCCAGTTATAGCTTAGAATTTTTAATTGCTTGTTTAAGCAAATTTAATCTTAATTGATTGACTAAGCCCTTGAACTTTGCCAAAGTTATTATTCCCTTATGAACTTCAGTATAAGTAGTATTTATTCGTTAATCTTTTAATATAAATTTATATGATAATTGGTATATTGGATAGCGGACTGGGCGGATTGACAACGTTAAGAGAACTGATAAAAGCGGAAATATCCGATTATTTTATTTATTATGCTGATAATGCCAACTCGCCTTATGGGACAAAAACGGCAGAACAGATTGAAAAATGCGTCAAAGAAGCATGCAGAGTTATGCTGAAGCGAGGCGCAGAAATAATCGTATTGGCTTGTAATACGGCGACTTCTTCCGTTATCAGGCTTTTGCGCAAAGAGCTTCCGGTGCCTGTGTTCGGGCTGGAGCCGGCAATCAGGCCCGCTATGGAGCGCGCAGGAAGAAAGGTTTTGGTGCTTGCTACCGAGTTCACTTTGAATGGCGAGAAATGGCGCGCGCTTACTGAAGATTTGACGGGAGAATACGAGGTAAAGGCATTGCCGCAGCTTGCAGCGTTAATTGACCGTGATTATCCCTTTACCCGTGAAATAAGCGCATATATAGAACGAGAGTTGTGTGGATATAATGAAAGTGTAGACAGAGTCGTGCTGGGCTGCACGCATTATGTGCTTGTCAGTGATTTGATAAAAAATGTAATAAATAACGCAGGGTTTTTTGACGGAAACAAAGGCTTGGCAAGGTTCTTGGGCAAACTGTTCCCTTGCTCGGCAAAGGGTATAAATGTGGATTTGATTTTCTCGGGAGAAAAACAGTATCAACGTTATGCGGACATTTTAACTGAGCTTGTACAGAAGCCGGATTGATTCAATATTTACATATAAAATCCAATAACCCTTTTTACTTATTTTTAAGTGCTAATGTAATCAATTTGTTTTACCTGTCTTAGCCGTCTTTTTTGCCAATGGTCGTCTAGCCGTCTAGACGCCTGTCAATACCACTTTGAAAGTAACCGCTTGCCGATAAAAAATCCATAGAAACCGGCTCGACTAAACTATCCGGCGCTTGCCTAACTGAATTTTCCGTATTTTATATTATAATTTGCTTGTAAATTCTTTTTATATATTGTACTATATTATAAGGCTTATTGCCAAAATTTTACCAAAGGGGTAACATAATGAAAGTTTATTCAAGTGATGCAATTCGTAATGTGGCGTTAATAGGTCACGGCGGAGAGGGCAAAACGTCTCTTGCCGAAGCCTTATTATTTAATGCAAAATCCATAGACAGATTAGGTCGTGTAGATGATGGTAATGCCACGATGGATTATGATACGGAAGAAATCAACCGCAAAATATCAATAGGTCTTGGCGTAGGGTATGCCGAGTGGAAGGGCTGCAAAATTAATGTGCTTGACACTCCCGGATTCTTTGATTTTGTAGGTGAAGTCATTTCCGCGCTTCATGTAGCAGACGGCGCAATTATTGTGACAAGCGCAACGGGTCAGATGAGCGTAGGCACAGAAAAAGCGCTCGAGCAAGTAGCAGAAAAAAAGGTACCCGCTATTCTTTATGTCAACGGAGTTAACAAAGAAAATGCGAATTATATCGATACCGTCAACGCAATCCGCGAAGGTGGTTATAAGAAAGTAGTATTTGCCGAGATACCTATAATAGAGAATTGCAAGATGGTAGGCGTTGTAAGCGTACTGGAAGGCAAGGCTTTTGACGCTAACGGTAACGAAATCGCAATACCCGCTAATATTAAACCGACATATGACGAAGCGAGACTTGCTGTTGTAGAGATGGCAGCGGAGACTGACGATGAGCTTATGATGAAGTATTTCGACGGTGAAGAACTAACACATGACGAAATAATCAAGGGAATGCAAGCGGCAATCGCAGATGATAAAGTAATAATTGCGGTTGGCGGCGCGGCTACTGCCAATATGGGCGTAGTTAATCTTATGGATAATATACTTAAGTTCTTGCCGGCTCCAAAGGCTGACGACGCTGCGCCTTTCGTTGCTCAGGTATTCAAGAGCATAGTAGACCCGTTCGTAGGTAAAATGCTTATTTTTAAGATAAAGAGCGGCAAAATAGCTTCAGGCGACACAATCTACAACAGTATAGCCGAAAAGAATGAGAAAATCGGTAACTTGTTTGTTCTAAAAGGTAAGAAGCAGGAAGTAGTAGAAAAGTTTATGGCTGGTGACATCGGCGCAGTTGCGAAGCTGTCTTATACCAATACCGGAGATACGATTTGCGATACTAACAACAAAGTTGTTTGTGACGCTATTCCGTTCCCTTCCCCAGTTATTTCGCTTGCAGTAACAAGCACCAAGATGGAAGACGAGGAAAAGGTTATTGCAGGTCTATATAAACTGCTTGAGGAAGATAGCACTTACAGAGTAGAGAAGAATATTGAAACCAGTGAGATGCTACTGTCAGGAGTAGGCGAGACACAGCTCGAAATCCTTTGCAAAAAAGTTAAGAATAAATTCGGCGTTGAGGCAGTATTGAGAGAACCGCGCGTATCTTACCGCGAGACTATCAAGAAGACCGTTGAGCAAGAAGGAAAGCATAAGAAGCAGTCGGGCGGAGCAGGGCAGTTCGGACAGTGTAGCATAAGATTCGAGCCGGGCGCAGCAGACGGCTTATTCGAGTTCGTAGATGCAGTTGTAGGCGGTTCTATACCTAGACAATACATTCCGGCAGTCGAAAAAGGACTCCGTGAAGCAGTCAAGCGTGGCGTACTCGCAGGGTATCCTATGGTCAATCTGAAATGTACTGTATTTGACGGTAAGTATCATCCCGTTGATTCTAAGGAAATCGCGTTCATTACAGCTGCAAAGTCAGCTTATTCCGACGGTTGCATTAAAGCAAGTCCGATATTCCTTGAGCCAATAATGATGGTAAGGGTTATTGTTCCGGAAAGCTATATGGGCGATGTGCTGGGCGATATGAACAAGAGAAGAGGCAGAATACTCGGTATGGACCTTGTGGACGGCAAGCAGGTAATTAATGCAGAAGTGCCGCAGGGCGAGATACTTAGATACGCTACCGATTTGCGCTCTATGACGCAGGGCAGAGGCACTTTCACTAAAGAATTCCTTCGTTATGAAGAAGTCCCCGCAGGCAATGCTTCAAAGATAATTGAAGACGCGAAGAAGAGAGCTGAAGAGGAAAAGAAATAAGCTTAAAGTTGATTGACTTCACGCATCGGGCAAATTAATCTCGAATTATTTTGCAATATATTTGTTATTAATTCTGTAATA
>SACC01000090.1 GCA_009928745.1 Clostridia bacterium | reverse complement strand
CATTGTATACGGAGTTGCCTCGGCTATCGTATTCCAGACCAATATTTATATGCGCTCCGAAGCTTCGCAAGTTGTTATATGCCGCGGGATTTTTGGCAATGGTTACAAGTTCGACGGGCAATTCCACTCCACCGCCTTTAACAGCTCGATTTTTCAATGGGGCGGTCACGGATTCTTTATACTAGAAAGACCCTATAATGTGTTGGTGCAAAATTTGGCTATCCAGTCTTACAAGCCCACTTCGGACGATTCGGAGGAGGCATTCAACGAGTTGGCTATTAAAGGCGGCTTGTCCTGGCAGCTTGTCGGAGATAACAGCGAATTCGAAGGGATAACCTATACTTTCAAATATTGCCTGTTCCAATACGCTTACACTCATTGCGATGTTTCTACGGGTACAGTAGTATTCGACGGCTGTATATTCCGCAATAATGCGGGACCCTCAATAATAACAACATCAGGCAACGACCACGGGGCAGATATAACGGTTAAGAATTGTATTTTTTCCAATATAATATCCACCGCAATATTGTCTATGTGCGGCGATTTCCCAAGCAGCATTGCCGACGCTAAAGCAAGCAGAGAAAATGTTAGGTATTTTACGCTTAGACTACTCGGAGAAAATTATTTCTACATATGGAAAGATCTAAGCCAACTGCAACTGAATATTATCCCCGATGCGTTCGCGCCGCTCAACGAAATCAATTACAGCATTGCCGAATGGGTGCGCAATTATATAAAACTATCAGACAGCGACAAATTTATATACAAAACGATTAAAGGTGATTATATTAATCTTTCGATGTTTTTGCTTGCGTTATGGGTAGACAACAATCTTGCGCTTAATCCGCCCGAATCACATTACTATTATGAGGGAATCAGCCTTGTAGCCGACCCAGCGAAATACCGTGTGGAAGACATTGACCTAAGTATATTGCCAATCAATAGTATGCTAAAAGCCATAATGAAATCCTATGATATAAGACTACTCAAGTCTCCTACCAATGTCGTCTTCGCTACCGGCAACAAAAACGGCTACAACACTATGCCCGAAGAGACCTACGAACTTAACTCCACCACTTTCGCTAGACTACGGGGCGAGGGGTAAGGTTATTCGATTATTACACCAAAAAATTGTTCTATCATTAATCTAACCAATACAACAAAAAGCAAGTACAAATACTTGCTTTTTTATAATTGATTTTATACTTTTCATTCAAAATTACTCACTGTTTTACTCTTTAAGTGCAGAATTTTGATGTAGGTTTGGGGTTCTTGGCACTCGCTGACCAACAGGAGTGTACTTAATGTACACGACTAAGGCAGCGAGTGTATTTTATAAACGACCCTAGCAATGCAAAAGCGCAACGAGTGAAATCTCTCAACGACCCTTACAACGCAAAAAGCAAGTACAAAATACTTGCTAATTGCATACTGTCAGCTGCCGAAAGAGATAGATTTTTGTATTAGTTGCGCACAAGGCGACTGCGCGGTGTATGACTACATAAGTAGTCGGATTGGGTGCAAATAATCAAAAAGATACTCTTGCAGGTAGGTTATGTAGGCGCTCAAATCTTGTTTGAGCGCAATTACAATAAAATGCAGATCATGCCGCCCTTGCCCTCGTTAATTATCCTCCCCATAGTCTTGCGCATTTTAACCTGCGCCTCCTCGGGTACGGATAATAGCTTGTTGTTTAAGCCCTCGTTGACTAGCTGGCTAAGAGATTTTCCGAACATATTCGTATCCCAAATACTCTTTTTGTCGCTTTCGAACTCGGAGAGCAGATACTTTACCAACTCCTCGCTTTGCTGTTCGGAGCCGACTATTGGGTTAACCTCAGTCTGCACATCCACACGCATTATATGCAAGGAAGGCGCGCTGGCTTTGAGTTTTACACCGAATCTTCCCGCCTGTTTTACAATCTCCGGCTCTTCAAGTATCAGCTGATCCATTGTAGGCGCAACAACACCGTATCCCTTTATTGCAACATCGGTCAAGGCTTTTTGCAGTTTTGCGTATTCTGTCGCCGCTTTGGCAAGCGATACTACATATGCCATTAACTTGAATTCGCCGTCAATCTTCGCGCCGCACCATTCGCTTATAACCTCATAGAACAATTCGGCTTTAACATTGAGCTCTAATACCACTCTGCCGCGCCCCATATCCAGCGATGTAATTGCGAATTTGTCAAAATACTCGTTCTCGGTAAAGATATCGGTTATCCTGTCAGCGTCGCTCATCTTGAATATATCCGCAGTGCCCTCGAACAGCTTGGTGGTGGCGTATTGGATGATTTTATTATTGATAGGGAGCGCCTGCAACCACTCGGGAATAATCGCATCGAGCATCTTGATAGGGAATTCCATAAGGATGCTTTTCATTATCTCGGCGATATCGTCAAGACTCATCTCTTGAGCGTTCTTGACAAGTACTGGCACTGCGTATCTTTCGGCAAGCGCGTCACGCAATTTTATGGTATCCGGATTGTTGGGAGTGCGACTGTTAAGCAGAACTACGAAGGGTTTACCCAACGCTTTGAGCTCTCTTACCACTCTTTCCTCCGCTTCAACGTACTTAGGACGGTCTATATCGGTAATAGTGCCGTCTGAGGTTACAAGCACGCCGATTGTGGAATGATCGCGGATAACCTTCTCAGTACCCATCTCTGCAGCGCGCTCAAAGGGCATATCATCAGCGCTCCAAGGCGTCTTAACCATTCTTGTCTTTTCGCCTTCACGGCTGCCTACTGCGCCGTCAATAAGATAGCCGACGCAATCGATAAGTCTTATCCGCGCATCAATATTATCGCCTATCCGCACGCTTACCGCTTCTGCGGGTACGAATTTTGGCTGAGTTGTCATTATTGTTTTTCCGTCGGCGGACTGCGGCAACTCGTCTATAGCCCGCTGCTGTTCATTTTTGTTAGCAATTTTCGGCAGTACCAGCATCTCCATAAATCTCTTTATAAAAGTAGATTTGCCCGTTCTCACCGGACCCACCACACCGAGATAAATATCTCCTGCGGTTCTTGTTGCAATGTCATTGTATAGATTAAAGGTATCCATAACCGTCCTCCCAAAAATCGTTATCTATAAAAATCTATGCTATCACAAAAATAATTATGACTATCCGCATAATATAAAAAGCGTTTCTTTCAAAAATCAACGCATAATAGACAACGCTATACTCGAAAAATATCAAAGTATAACGATTATTCTGTCCCCTAAAGTCTGACAAAAATGCAAAAGGCGCATTCGCGTTGATAAGAGAACTTATATATAAATGGAATTATTGAATAAAAAAATTCCTTACCTTATATTACTATATTTGTTAGTATTTTCAAAATAGGTTCAAAATCCAATCCCTCGCGGCGATCTGTGTTTTCGCCCGTATTCTCGATAGCTTCAGCAACAAAATCGCAAGCAATATCAAAGGCTTTTTCGCATACTGCGCCAGCAATTACAAGACCGCCGAATACTGCGGCAAAAATATCGCCTGCACCCGAATAAGTACCCTCACGGGCGACATTGCCTTTAACTTTTATTAGCTCTTTGGTAATTAAAATATTATTTATTTTGCTGATACCGTCTAGAGTATCGATATGCCTTACTCCGGTTATTACAACCGCGCGCTTGTTATTATCTAATAATACTTTGCAACTAGAAATAACCTTATCAATATAATCCTTATCGCTCTGACTGTTTACAAGCGTGTTATAATCAATACCGCCTAGTATGCATGCCTCGGTAAGATTGGGAGTTATTATATCTGCGTGTTGCGCCAAAACAGAGACCGCATCACAAAGTTTTTTGTCAAAAGATGAGTATATCTTGCCGTCATCTCCCATTATCGGGTCGACAATAAGCGTAGCTTCTGCTTTTTTGACGCATTGAAAAAACCCGATAGTGTTGTTGACCTGTTCGGGAGATGTAAAAAAGCCCGCAATACAGCCGTCTATTTTGATACCCAGCTCGCAAAAGACTCTGGAACTTTGCTCCAATATCTCGGGCAAATCCTTTTTGTAATAATTAGGAAAGGCGGTCTGACTGGTCAATACTGCGGTAACTACTGGCGATACCTGAAGCCCTAAACAAGAAAGGATAGGAATTGCCGCGCCAAGCGAACATCTTCCTATCCCTGAAATATCGTTAATTAATACTACCCTTTTCACCTTAAGCGGTAAGTTTCTCCAGTATCGCATAGCTCATGCAGCATACCAATACATTGGAGGCCTCTTCAAGCTCGGTAATGTTGGGGAAAGTGGGCGCGATGCGGATAATTGAATCGCTGTCATCCTGTTTTAGCGGATGAGTAGAGCCGGCAGGAGTAAGTACAAGCCCGACTTTTTTACATAGCTCAATAATCTTTTTCGCCATACCTTCGGGAACTTTCAGAGTGATGAAGTATCCGCCCTTTGGTTTTGACCAAGAAATATTCGCGCAGTCTGCGAATGCTTCGCTAAGTATTCTATCCACAAGCTCGAACTTCGGACGGATTATATTGGCGTGCTGCTGCATAATATGACGGACATTTTCTGCGGATTTTAAGAAAATTGCATGCGCAAACTGATTGAGCTTGTCATAATTAATAGTCTGAATTCCGGCAAGTTTTATCGTCGCCGCAAGATTTTTTTCACTAAGGGCAACCATAGAGATGCCTGCGCCGCCAAATGTTATTTTGCTCGTTGACGCGAACATATATACTCTGTCAGCATTGCCTGCAAGCTCTGCCGCCTTAAAAATATTCTTGAGTTTTTGAGCGTCAGGATACAGCTCATGTATGCAATACGCGTTATCCCAAAATATGCGGAAATCTGGCGCTGCGGTCTTCATGCTGACCAGTCTGTCAACCACTTCGTCACTGTAAACAACGCCGTCAGGATTGCTGAATCTCGGCACGCACCATATTCCCTTAACCGCGGGGTCTTTGACATATTCTTCTACCAGATCCATATTAGGACCCTGTTCGTTCATGGGTATAGATATCATATCAATACCGAACAATTCGCATACGGCAAAATGTCTGTCATATCCTGGAACTGGACATAAAAACTTAATTTTGGGCAACTTGCACCAAGCGGTATTGCCAAGTATACCGAAGCAATACGCACGCGTTATCATATCGTACATTAGATTAAGACTGCTGCCGCCGCCGACAAAGACTTTTTCTTTTTCGATCTCTAATAGCTCTGCAAAGATGGCTTTCATCTCGGGTATGCCGTCCATTAAGCCGTAATTGCGGTAATCAGCGCCTTTGGGTGATTTGAAAGAAGAATTGAGAATATCAAGTAAGGGCAAAGCTATATCAAGCTGTTCGGCGCAAGGTTTGCCTCTCGACATATCCAAAGATAGCTTTTCTTTAGCTAACTGAGCATACTTCTTCTTCACATTGTTAAATTGATTGTTCAAATCATCTTTTGTCATTCCGTAATAATTCATATATCCTCCACAAGTCTTCTACTTGCATATTACCTACAAAAGTTTAGCATAACTACGGTATATTGTCAATTAGATAGGGCGTCATCTTCGTTCTTATTGCGTATGATTATACTTATAGGGGTACCATTAAAATCAAATACCTTGCGCAGTCCATTCTCCAAATAACGCTTATAGGAGAAATGCAGCAGCGCGGAATCATTGACAAAGAAAATAAAGGTCGGCGGATTAACAGATACCTGAGTACAGTAATAAATGCGGAGTCTTCTGCCGCTTTTGGTAGGCGGCTCGTTCACTGCTATCATATCGCTCAATACATCGTTAAGAGTACCTGTGCTTACACGGCGCGAAGCGTTTTCGTATACCTTTTCCGCTTCCTTCATAATCCGCTCTACTCTTTGACCGGTAAGCGCGGAGATATACAGCGGACAATAGTAATTCATAAACTTCAGGCTGCTGTCCAGCATTTTGTTGAACTGGTTGACTGTATTAGTATCTTTCTCAATAGTATCCCACTTATTCATTATAATCAAAGAAGGCTTACCTTGTTCGTGAACATATCCCGCGATTCTCACATCCTGCTCGGTTATCTCG
>SACC01000089.1 GCA_009928745.1 Clostridia bacterium | reverse complement strand
CTATATATCAATTCTATCCTATATCCAATGCAATTTGCTGCAAGAGGCACGGAGATACGTGAAGAATTGCAGAAAGAATATGAGCTATTCGGCAAAGAACACATGTATGAAAAGCTCAAATCCTTAGACGATGAAAGCTATAACAGACTGCACATCAACGATACAAAACGCGTCATGCGCGCGATAGAGATTGCCTTATCGGGCGGAAAACACAGTCTTGAAGATATAAAAATGGCAAGATATGCTTCTCTAATTATTGTCTTAAATGCCGAAAGGCATTTGCTTTACCAACGAATTAACGAAAGGGTAGACCATATGCTTGAAGCGGGACTCCTTGACGAGGTTAAGGCACAGTATTGTAATGAATCGGCGCAAAGCTTTCAAGCGATAGGTTACAAAGAGCTAGCCGAATATCTTAGAGGTAATTGCTCATATTGCGAGGCGGTGGAGCTATTAAAGAAAAACACGCGTAATTATGCAAAAAGACAGTTGACCTGGGCAAGACAATACTCTGACGCCGTTTGGTTTGACACTTTTGAGCGTAGCAAAGCTCAAAAGCTTGCGGAGGATACTTTTAAAAATGACAATCAACGATAAGATTTTAACTTTGGTAACAAAGGCTGAAGAAGAGTGCAGGACGCAATATAAGCGCATTGACGATATTGCGCTACATAATCAGCGCAAGGTATTGAAAGCTTTTCAGATTAATTGCGTTGCAGACCGCCACTTGAAGGGCACTAGCGGCTATGGTTATGACGATATAGGCAGAGATATGCTCTCGAAAGTATATTCTGATGTGTTTTGCACGGATAATGCTATTGTTTCACCTAACATATCAAGCGGCACGCAGGCGCTGAATATTGCGCTGTTCGGACTACTAAGACCGAATGATTTATTGTTATCAATTAGCGGTAAACCCTACGATACACTATTAAAGGTCATATCAGGCAGCGGAATAGGCTCCTTAAAAGATTTTAATATTAATTACTCTCAGATTGAACTTAAAAACGACGATTTTGACTATGACAAAATTAAAGAGGCAATAACCTGCAATTCGCCCAAAGTAGTGTTTATTACCCGTTCCAGAGGTTATAGCTGGCGTAATGCTCTTTCAATAGAAAGTATTGCAAAAGTAATCAATTTTATCAGAGATAATAACGAAAAGATTATTATTATGGTAGATAATTGCTACGGCGAATTCGTGGAATATCTTGAGCCGACTGATGTGGGCGCTGACGTCGTTGTAGGCTCGCTAATCAAAAATATCGGCGGTGGCTTGGCTCCAAGCGGTGGATATATCGCAGGAAGAGAGGAATGTATACGCAATATTTCTTATAGACTTACCGCGCCGTCAATAGGCAGCGAAGTGGGCTCGTATTATAGCGGATATCAATACTTTTTTCAAGGGCTGTTTATCGCGCCTCATGTCGTTGCCAACGCCTTAAAAGGGAGTGTGCTTTTCGGTAAGGTATTTTCCATGCTGGGTTACAAGACCTTCCCCGCATATAATAGCATTTGTTATGATATAATACGCTCAATAGAGTTTAATACCAAAGAAGAATTGATAATTTTTTGTCAGAAAATACAAGAGATTTCTCCCATTGACAGCAATGCTTTGCCCACGCCTTGGGATATGCCGGGATATCAGGATCAAGTTATAATGGCGGCAGGCACATTTGTGCAGGGCGCATCTATCGAACTCTCGGCAGATTCGCCAATTAAGGCGCCATATATTGCCTATTTGCAAGGCGGATTAACCTATGAGCATGCAAAGCTTGCAGTAATCCACTGCGCAGAAGCCTTATGCAAATTAATATAACCTTATTGCCTAGAAGCGCTATAAAAAGCAGAGTAGCCGTAAAAATTATATCTTTTAAGCAATAACAATGTAATATAATAATAATATTATAGGTATCAACATTGAACGGAAATCATTGAATTTGTTTTTATAGCTATATGAATATTTTCATTGCTAAAAAATGCTTTTTATTTAGATGTTAATTTGTAACGATCTTGTAACTGTATAAAAAGTACAGTAGGTATACGTTTTATACAGTTGCTAAATATGATTAATAAATCCTTAGCTAATTAGCTAAAAACGACGGATAGAGCCGCAGACAACGCCTAATATAAGCAAGTCATCAGTGACAATAATATCTTCAAGAGCGGAATTCTCCGGATGTAATCTTACAAAATCTTTTTCTTTGTAGAAAGTTTTTACAGTGGCGCTATCCTCAATACACGCAACGACGATATCACCGTTCTTTGCGTCATTTTGCTGACGTACTACTATCAAATCGTCATTGAATATACCAGCTTCTATCATACTGTCTCCACAAATTCTAAGCATAAACATGGAGTTGTTATTGCCAAAAAAATCTTGGGGTAAGGGATAAAAGCCCTCAATGTTCTCAATAGCAAGTATAGGCGAGCCTGCGGCAACATTACCTATCAATGGAATATTGACAAAAGGTGAGCTTTCAGTTTTCCCAGCAAGCTCAATAGCGCGGTTCTTACCTCTTGATACAATTATTAATCCTTCATGCTCTAATAGCTCCAAATGACGCTTAATAGTACCGGTGGAAGTGTATTCGCCAGCTTTAAGCATTTCACGGTAAGAAGGTATAAACCCGTTCTCATTTTTATACTGTTTTATAAAATTGTATAACTTCATAATGGATTCGGTTGTCTTATCTTTAATCATAATATATCCTCCAACAAATGCATTATAACACATAAAAATACAAAATGCAACATTTGTTTACATAAAAATTTGTTTATATGGAAATATTTTTTACATTTTTTGCTCTTAATTTTTCATAAAGTATGTCAAAGCTGGATTATCAAAGTTTTTAAGCATGTTATTCAAAACAAATGTTAGCTGTTTTATTGCAAAAATTTTTGCGCAGTTATATAATTAACTAATGAAAGCAAAAATAATTGTTAAAGAATGTATTATTGTCGATGGGGCAGAGTGTGATGGTTGTGGTTTTTGCAATATATGCGATCTGGATCCGAATAAGATATGCGATAATTGTATGAACTGTCTGCCCGACAGCGATTATAAAGCCATAATAATAGATAAGATTATAATGGATAAAAATAACAGTAATTAGTCCTCGTCTGTCTTCTTATCACGCAACTTTACCGAGTTAGCCGCCTGCCTTTTTATATCGTCAGATATAGCGGCATAATGCTTTTTGGTAGTATTAATATCTTTGTGTCCTAAGACCTCCGCAACTACATATATATCGTGAGTTTCTTGATAAAGATTCGTGCCATAAGTGCTTCTTAGCTTGTGCGGGGTAATTTTTTTAAGCGGCGTGACATCCTTTGAATATTTTTTTACAAGCAACTGTATAGAGCGCACATTCATTCGTTTGTTTTGCAATGATAAAAACAGCGCAGTAGTATCCGATTCGACGGGCAGCCGTTCTCTTAGATATTCCTTGAGCGCTTCAGCGACTTCCTGTGAAAAATACAATATAGAACTGTTGCCGCCTTTACGCGTTACTTTGAAGCCGTTGACACGAAAATCTATGTCTTCGATATTAATTCCTACGCACTCGCTTATTCTTATGCCGGTTCCCAAAAGTAAAGTCATAATAGCCGTATCGCGGAGTTTTGTGTAAAAATGGAAGGATTTTTGCTTCTCGGAAAGATAAGTGCCTGCTTCGACTGCGTCAAGTAGATCCGCAACCTCGTTGACCTCTAGTCTGATTATTTCCTTTTCGTGCAGCTTAGGCACTTTAACTCTTGATGCAAGATTACTATTTAACTTTCCCTTATTGAAATAATATTTAAAAAATGAGCGGATAGTGGAGAGCTTACGGGCTTTTGCCTTTTCATTGTTTTTGTAATACTTACCGCGGAATTTATAATAGTTCAAATATTCTAAAAATTGTTCAATATATGTTTGATTTACCTTATTAAGCTGTTCAAGCGAAAAAGACTCGTAAGTAAAGCTGCGGAATTCTCTTATCTCTTTATATAGAAAATCAAAAAAGATTCTCAAATCATATGCATAATTAAGCCTTGATAATTTGCTAGTGTAATTCTCTATGCCAACAAAAAACTCATCGCAAAAATATGGTAGATCTTCGCGTATAATCCTAAGGCGCATAATTGCTCTGTTGTCACGGTCCTCAAAATAGTTCTTGTCCATAGCTTATGATAGCATTATTTATGCGTAATGTAAAGGCGCAAGTCAGAAGGATTTTAATCCAAGAAGGTAGTCAGAGCTAATCTCCAGAATAGAGCATAGCTCGAGTAACATATCTATTCCCGGCTCGTTACGACCTTGCTCCCAATGAGCGTAGCAACTTTCCGCAATGCCAAGTTTTTCTGCCATCTGCTTTTGTGTCAACTCTTTTTTCTTCCGTGCAATTATAAGATTGTACTTAAAACTGTTCATATTTTACCTCGATATTTTTTAATCACCTATAAATAACATTAATTGCATATATAGATATTTTTGCATGTATTTTAATAACTCATTTGTAGCTATACGCAACAATTATATCTAACTTGAATTGGTATAACACTTTATGGCTATAGGCAATATTGAATTAATACGTAATTCTAATTCAAATATTGTTTTTATAATTATATCACAAACTATACAGAATGTATATATGCTGTACAAAATATACAGAAAAAGTTTACTGTACTTTATGTATAGTATATGTACAAAAAGTACAGTACATAAAACTATTCAATCTGAACCTTTATTATGCTTGGACAGAATGCCCAAAATAACTAATTCAGTTACTACAATATATAGTTATGACAAATAATTTTGTAGATAATTATTACGACAATGGCTATGCCAAGATATCACCTAAATAAATAATATGTGTTAATTTGCTTAGGGAATAATATAGATTCAAATATGATAAAAGCTTATAAGCTCAAAATCTTTCAATTCAAGATTAGAGCATTGTATTTCTGCTCAGATAAGTACATGCCATTTTGTCCATTATAAAAAGTGCTTGACTGTTTAACAAAATTTTATATTTGATGAACGAGTAAAGGTTCCCAACAAAATAGTTTAACTATATTATCAGCTCCAAATTCGCCAAACGTCGCCATTTGCAGCGCAATGGATAATTATGGCAGATTTCCACGCCTTTTGTAACATCAAAATTCGCCAGATAACGCTGACATTATCCATTAACCTTAATCATTCCTTATATATCGCGCTCAACTATTCGCAAAGCTACCGTTTTGCGAATAGTTTACAAATGCATGAGTGCGCATAATTCGACATAGCTGTTATTTATACAAGACGATCCCTTGCACTACCCGCCTGATTATTCGCCCGTAACTCTTATCTGCTGCAACGCGTGATTTCAAAAGCATTATTATAAAACCGTAATAATATATTGTGACTAACAGTACTTTAACTTTTGCTGTAGCAATCATTGAACTGTTGATATATATAAATTGATCTATGATTGATCTTAAATTGCGATTCACATACGCAAGATAAATCTACGAATTTAATACACAGAATAAGATGACGATAGGATAATCATAAGTAAATAGTTATAGCTCTTACAAGCTTAAAATTGTAAGCCTATTCCTTGTCTGGCTTTTGAATTACTTGCAGTTCAAAAATTCTTGGTGTTCAAAATGTTTGCAAAAGGCATAATTGCGAGTCATCAATACAACCTTCGCTGTTGACATTCGGGATTAATAATTGTACAATAAGAATATGGACAGCAATATTGATTTCTTGCGCAAATTTGTCAATAACCATATTCTACGTATGCTGAGTCAGGATACATTTTCTTTTGTCGAAATAAGCGACAGTATCCTCAATAAAACCAATAAATCATACTTCTTTAAGACACAGGCGCTTGCGTCTTGCATAAAGCAATTAATAGATGAAGGCTCGATAGTCGCCGTGAACGGCAACAGTGTAATTGACAATACCTTTTCAATTACAGAGAATGGTCTTAAGATAATAAAAAGTTCTGTCACCAGCTGGGACCTGTCGAAAGAAATGCTCGACCGCATATTCACCGATCCATATAACCTCTACTCTCTAAATG
>SACC01000088.1 GCA_009928745.1 Clostridia bacterium | reverse complement strand
TTTTCCAGCTTGCTAGCGCGGTCAGTGTTGGCAAGCAGGTTCATAGGTGATAGTATGGCTTCTTTTTTCTTTTGCGGCGCTAGAAGCTTGAGACTGTTTTCGGTGGGCAGCTCGATATTTACGCTCATTCTGTCTACCCACCTTGAGGCGTAATCTATCATATCGTTATCGGCGCCGGGTATGGCTTTTAGATGAATATATCCGCGAAAACCATATACTGTCCGTAATAATTCCACGGCTTCGGTTAGTTTTTGCATTGTATAATCAGGACTACGTTCGACCGCGCTTGACAAAAACAGACCCTCTATATAATTGCGCCGATAAAAGCCCATTACAAGCTCGCAAAGTTCTTTCGGAGAAAGGTTGGTTCTTAATATGTCGTTGCTTCTTCTATTGACGCAATATAGGCAGTCATATACGCAATTATTGGTTAAAAGAATTTTTAATAAAGAAATACATCTGCCGTCACTTGTAAAAGAATGGCAGATACCGCCTGCGGCGCAAGTACCCAGACTGCCGCTCTTTGCCGAAGTATTAGCGCCGCTAGAAGAACAGCTTACATCGTACTTTGCGCCTTCGGTCAATAGTTTTATTCGTTCATTCAATTCCATATAATCCTCATCATCTGAATTTTTGTTTACATACATATTATACAACACTTAAAAGCAAATTGCAAGAATAATTAAACAAATGTTTACATTATTTATATTTGACAAATATGCAATTATTTATGTTCAATTAATTGCGGAGTGGATAATAAGGACATTTTTGTCAACTCCGATTCATTATTAAGTATATTAAATATTATATATTAGCATTAGCATATTGACTAAAAGTAATATTTATATTAATATATTATAAAGATAGGGAGGCGCTTATGATTGAGCTTCGTGATGTAGTAAAGACATACGGCAAAGGGGACGCCGCAGTTCATGCGTTAAAAACTGTCAATATGAAGATTGAAGACGGTAAATTTACAGCGATTATCGGTAAGAGCGGTTCGGGTAAATCTACTCTTATGAATATTATCGGCGGCTTGGATTCTCCTACCGAGGGTAAGGTGTATTCGGAGGGCTTAGACCTCACTTCCTTATCGAATAACGAGCTGGCGGATTACCGTAACCGTACTACGGGTTTTATTTTTCAATCATTTTATTTGGAGCCGACATTCACAGTGCTTGAAAATGTAGCTATGCCGCTTACCATAAGAGGGATACCCAAAAGAGAGAGAGAAGCGGCGGCAAGAAAGATAATCGGCAAGCTGGGTTTAACTGATAAGGTTAATAAGAAAGCCAATGAATTGTCGGGCGGTCAAAAACAAAGGGTGTCGATTGCAAGGGCGCTCGTGCATGATCCGTCGATAGTACTAGCGGATGAGCCTACAGGTAACCTAGATAGCGCAAACGGCGCAGAAGTAATCAAAATACTCAGGCAGATATGCACAGAAGGCAAGAGTGTGGTGCTCGTTACGCATAATATTGACGATGCAAAACAGGCAGACGTGGTTTTCGTTATCAAGGACGGTTTGTTAGATAAGGAGCTCAGACGCAAATGAGGTTCGCCGATTCTTTTAAAATTGCACTTCACAGTATAATACATAATAAAATAAGAACGCTGATTACAGTTATCATTGTATTGGTTGTCAGTCTTTTAATTATGGTTATCAGTATTATGTTGCTTAGTTTTTACAAGAGCGTGGACAACGCTTATGTTGCGATGTTCGACAAAACGGGCGCAGTATTCAATCTTCAGAACTATTATGTTTCTGCAGATGGCACATCAGGCGTCAGCAGAGGTATCAATCAAGCCGAATACGAATACGTTATTAATCAATTCGCGCCATATCCCGAGTTGATAGACAACGCCGTAATTAGCGGCAACTTGGAGTCGTACTATCTTTACGATATGACATCCAAGCCGACACAAGCCGCGCTGGATAGCATTGTAAATAGCGGGCAACTTTATAGCCGCTATAATACGTCACGAAGTAATCTGAATGTTTTTTCCGCTTGGGGAGACCTTGATTATATGTCAAAGGATATAAGCTATCTAAAAGCAGGAAGACTATGGGATATTGACGACGAAGGCACAAAAAATGTGTGGGTAAGCGAATCTTTTATTGCCAATGCGTCGCTTTTGGGCAACAACCTAAAGATAGGAGACAATGTAGTTATTTCGTGCCAAAGATATATAACAGAAGATAATATAACATACACTCTATTTGCAAGAGCAGAAGTATTCAAGATTAGAGGAATATTTTTGAATGAGGCGCTTGAAGAGTTGAATTGTAACTATGAAATATTCGTTGAAGCGATAACAATGTATGAGATGATGGAAGATAATCTGGATATTTATTCGCTACGCATAATAAGCGAGCCCAAATACGGATATGTCTTCAATGAAGAATATAAAAAAATGGCTACTATCGTTAAGAATGTCAATTCAACTATGCAGCCCAATATTTATAATAAAAGAGAGAGCAAAAGATTCAGATGCGATATCGTCGACAATCTCACTAGTGTCCGTACAATCGGCGGAGTAATGATAGGCGCAGGCGTGTTTATCGGCTTTATTATTCTTATAATCTCTATTGGCAGCGTTGCCAACTCCGTTATGATATCCGTTGATAAAAACAAAAAGTTCTTCGGCGTTATGATGGCGGTCGGTTTGACCGGCAGCGGCATAAAAAGAATAGTACAGCAAGAGATACTATGCGTAATTATTATTGCAACGGGTATCGCTTACGGACTGCTCAATCTTTTCAAAGCATATTTTTACCCGCTTGTCGATTCGCTGATGGCTATGGTCGGATTTACAAGCGGTAGCGTGGTTATTATGCCATTCTACATCCCCATTATTGTGGTAGCAGCGTTCATTATAATGTCACTTCTCTTTGCCAGAAAGAGTTTGTCAAGAGTTATTAATATGGATGTAATATCGGTAATAAGTGAGGTGGCGTAATGAAAATCAGAAGAACCAGAATGAAATTATCCGATTATATACGCTTAAGCGGGCTTAGTATTAAGGCAAGAAAAAAATCCACAAAAAATACTATTTTTGGTATGTCCTTTGGTCTCATATTGCTTATACCTATGATATTCTTTGCAGTAGCTTTTTACAAGGACGTATCAACGCAAGTCAACGAGGTCAGACTCGCCGCGTCGGCTAGTATTCCGCTAAAAAACATTAATGACGCTTCAGCAAGTGTTGCTTATCGCGAGCATTCATCGGACAATGATTATGTGGAAGGTGTTTCAGCGTATTCAAAGTATAGCGATTTAGTTGAAATGGAAGGACTTGAGGATTATATGCTTGCGGAGTATCGCTTGCTATCGTTTTTATTAGATAGCCGCAATCAGGATGTTAATCTTATTATATATGACTCGGATCTAACTGAAGAAAGTACGACAACTATTTCAAAAAGCAGTGAAAACAATAATTATTATAACGAAAACGTTCGCGCGATGAACTCATTAAAAATACTTTTTCCCGAGCTATCATCGGCTGCGCTTTTTACATCTGCCGAATTGCAGGATTATAAGGCAATGACTGGTAAGTCAAACCCGCTGATATCTTTATGCAATGACGGTTTTGATGCGGATACGCGCGGCAAAGGCGAGATAATACTATCCGAGACGATGCTAAAGCAATGGAGCATCGACAAGGAAGATATTGCAGGCAAGTATATTTCAATCGCTTATCCCGAGTTCTACGAGGGCGGTCGTTTGGAAAGTTATATGAATATTGATAACGATCATTATCCTAATAACGACTGGGTACAAGCAAATACAGGAACACAAATTCAAACATATCTTTGTTATCAATACAAGGTGGTTGGCATTATAAGCGAAAAGTACTATGATTTACCCGGCAGAGAAAGCGAATCGCATGTATGGGTAACGGCTGCATCAGTCTATTACGAAGAGGGCAGATTAGATTACGTTCCGATAGGTTATACCATTAACGATACTGATAACGGTCGCGTACTTACCTTTAATATGGATATGGAAGATGTGCTTGATAAGAATATTGAAGGTCAATATATGCTGTTTTTGCATTCGCTTGCCGATGGATATGAGGAAACATATCAAAACAATAAGCAGGCATACACATTATGTAAAATGCAGCTTTCCATGCAATTCGATAGCTTCGAAACTCTTTCAGAGCAGCTTGCCGAAATTAAGCTTATACTTAAGGATACGTATTCGGAAATGAGCGCGGCAAGACTTTCTCAGCTTATCGCTAATGAGATCTATATTCAATTCAATATGATTGACCAAATAGGAATGATAATCATTATAGTTTTCACGGCAATAGGAGGAATATTATTATTTACCAATATTCTCAATCTGCTTAATACTATCCGGTATTCGGTAGAAAGTAGAAAAAATTATATCGGAGTTATGAGGGCGATCGGCGCGAAAAGCAAAGTTATTCCCCGTCTTTATATGTTCGAGATACTTATTATTTTCTTCCGAACTTTCATAATAACGGCTATTTTTAGTACGGGGCTTAGTTTTGGTATAAAATACGGACTTGATTACGCTTTCTCTTATCTTGGAGAGATATTCAGCTTTACGATTAATTTTATATATTTTCCTATTGCCTTCGGCGCCGCGTTTTTAACAACTACATTAATCGGGGTAATGTTTGCGCTTACCGCTTCGCGTGTAACGGCTTATCAGTCGATACTCAAGACGCTGTACGATGAGAAATAGGAGGGAAGGGATATGAAAAAAGTATTATTGATTATATTACTGATTGCCGTGTCTCTTACCGCTTTTGTTGCTTGTCAAAGTGACATTATTACCTATAAAAACAGCGGAACAATTGTAATTAATATTGTGAACGAGGACTTAGCTGCATCGGTTGTTACAATACGTAGCACTGATGATTCGGATGATATCGTCAAAACAGGTAGTATAATAACCATTACAAAAACCAATATGTTGCGTAGTGTTTATACATTAACCGTCAACGGATACATTGCCAAGACTGTAATTGTCAACAGTACTGACTTTGATGCGGCAAAAAGCTACTCGGTTGATGTGGAATTTTCCGAAAACTATGTTTTCATGGTGCTTGAGGTTGTTACAGAAGCAAATTATAGCGCCGTTAATCTTACAGGCTCCGATATAATTTCGTATACGGAAACAAGAGGTAATTACGACATAAAAATAAAAGCGGTTGAAAATGCTTCGGTAACAATCAGCGCAGGTAGCGCATACAGGAGCTATACAATCAGTCTTACTCAAGACGATGTTTTGAGCGGAAGTATAGCAAAAACGGCTATGTTAATCTTAAAGACTCAAACTTTGATAGTGATTGATATAGGAGCAAACAAGTCGATTCAATTTGATACTGACAGTAATAACAAAGTTATCTCACACAAGCAAGGAAATTATTTTTATTATGCAGTCAGTAAAAGTTATGAAATAAACTTTAGATACTATGATATTGCGGATTATCAATATAGCTATTTTGGAGAGCGGCTAGTAACTGTCGGGGAATTAGCGGCGGATCGTATTGAACTTGACGATAACGATATCGTAAAAGATGTCACATATACCGTTACACCATACAATGACGGGTCGATTTTCGGCGCCAGAATATATCTTCTTGCGCAAAAAGACGGTGATAATTATACCGCATTACAATATAACAATGGTTATTATACAACAAAAAACTACAAATTTTCCAGCGCTGAAGAATACTCAATATTTACAATCTGCGGGGACGGCAAAGTGCGTCGCAAGAGTGTTGATTTGACACAAGCAATCAAGTCCTATGGGTCGCTGCAACTTGCGGTAACATTTGACGGTACAGAACCCGAAGTGCCGATCGCGGTAAAGATTGTTGATATTACCGGCGGCGAAGAAGATTTTGCAGGTGTAAGCGTTTATGCAAATAATAATATGGGTGTTGAATATCTAGGGCAGATTAGTTCGGATAATCAATGTGTTGTCAATCCCTCGAATCATTTTTCGGATTTTTACTGTCAAAATATTCCTAGCAATTATTACCTTGTGGATGTACCAAAGAATCAAGAATTCTATG
>SACC01000584.1 GCA_009928745.1 Clostridia bacterium | reverse complement strand
GAATTATACTTAACTTCTATTTTTTCGCCCTTAGTGCCATAAAGTATTATCTCCATAATACCTTTGGGCAAATCTTTGAGCGGAGTATTCACAGAAAAACCAAAGTGTTTTGAAAGCGCGTTATACTGACTTTTAATTGTGCGGCAGTCAAAAGATGCGCCTGCTATATCAATCGCGCCTTGTTCAAGACTTTTGTTCCAATCAGGTATCATCAAGTCTAAATCAATCTCTTCCTTAAAGCCCAAGCCGTGACAGTCGGGGCATGCGCCGAACGGACTGTTAAAGCTGAATATTCTAGGTGTTAGCTCGGGCAGGCTAATATCGCAGTCAGGACAATTATATTTGGTATTGAACAAATGCTCTACACCGTTAATCTCCGCTACCATTATACCCTCGGCAAGTTTAAGCGCCAGCTCAACGCTGTCGGAGAGCCGTCTTTCCAAGCCCTCTTTAATCTTCAATCTGTCCACTATTACGCTGATGGTGTGTTTTATCTGCTTGTCCAGCGCGGGCAACTCCTCGTCCAGCATATAATTCTCTCCGTCAATCCTTATACGCAAAAAGCCTTGCTTTTTGTACCCCTCGAGTTGTTTGGAATACTCGCCTTTTCTGCTCCTTACAACGGGCGCAAGAATTGACACAGAGGCGTCAACATTACTCATTATGCTGTCGCATATCTGGTCAACTGTGGTTTCTTCTATCGGTTTGCCGCAATTAGGACAATGCGGCTTGCCGATACTCGCATACATTAGTCTAAGATAATCGTATATCTCGGTTATCGTCCCGACAGTTGAGCGCGGATTCTTAGAAGTCGTCTTTTGGTCAATGGAAATAGACGGGGAAAGACCTTCTATATAATCTA
Source organism: Clostridia bacterium (assembly GCA_009928745.1). Lineage (GTDB taxonomy): Bacteria > Bacillota > Clostridia > Christensenellales > CAG-1252 > SACC01. The sequence continues at coordinate 282 of SACC01000584.1, read as the reverse complement.
CATCGGGCTTTTCCATCTGTCCTAAGAATTGTCTGGCATATGAAGATAAGCTTTCCATATATCTTCTTTGCCCTTCGGCAAAAAGGGTGTCGAACGCAAGCGAAGACTTCCCCGAGCCCGACAAGCCGGTGAATACAACCAGCTTATTGCGCGGTATTTCCACATTTATATTTTTCAAGTTGTGCTCTCTCGCACCTTTAATAAGAATACTGTCGTTCATTTTTCCTCTATTTTTTTCTTAGCGCCTTTAGCTTTGCCAGCTGGTCACGCAATGCAATAGCC
>SACC01000583.1 GCA_009928745.1 Clostridia bacterium | reverse complement strand
GCCTACTGGCGTGAAATCAATCTTGAAATCCCCCGTGTGGATGATACGTCCCACCGGCGTTTCAATACAGAGAGCCACCGCGCCGGGAATCGAATGGGTGACAGATATGAATTCAATCGAAAAAACTCCCAATTTTATCGTCTGTCCGGCGGATATTTCCATAAGGCTGGATCCTTCAAGCAGCCCGTGCTCTTCCAACTTGCCTTCGAGTATACCGAGAGTCAATCTTGTGCCGTAAATTTGTGTTTTAAAACGCTTGAATAAATAGGGTATCGCGCCTATATGATCCTCGTGTCCGTGGGTTAGGACAAGACCTCTGATTTTATCTTTGTTTTCATAAAGATATGTCATATCGGGTATGACAAGATCAACTCCGAACATTTCCTCGTCCGGGAACGCCAGTCCGCAATCCACAATTATTATATCGTTACCGTATTCGAAAACGGTTATATTCTTACCTATACCGTCAACCCCGCCCAAGGGTATAATTCTTAACTTCTGCTTTTCTTTTTTTGCCATTTCCTGACCTCTTTCTTTTAATAATTATATTATGTACTAATAAGAAGTTTTTGTCAAGAGTTAAAGTTTTTGTCAAATGATTTTGTCATTTGACAAAAGAAGTCATATATTATATTGACAGGTCAATTTACATAATATTTTTAATTTAAAATATGACCTATTGACTATTTCCCCGCTTTGTGCTATTTTAATAATGAGAAAATGCGAAAGGAAACGGATCATGGAGCGTATTGTTATCAACGGAGGAAGACCGCTTGGCGGAGAAATCGAGGTAAGCGGCATGAAGAACGCGGCTCTGCCGATATTATTTGCCACAATACTTGCCGAAGATACCTGTATTATAGAAAATCTTCCGGAAATAAGCGATGTGTCCGATTCTCTTGAAATACTCCGCTGCATGGGCGCGGAAATTAAAATGCTCGACCGTACCACCGTACGGATAGACACGACGCGTGTAGTATGCGGTTCGGCGCCTTACGATCTTGCCCGCAATATGCGTGGGTCCTATTATGTATTGGGGGCGGAGCTTTCACGCTTCGGCAAGGCAAGAGCGGCAGCTCCGGGCGGCGACGATTTCGGCGTGCGTCCTATCGACCAGCATATCAAGGGCTTTGAGGCCATGGGCGCT
>SACC01000582.1 GCA_009928745.1 Clostridia bacterium | reverse complement strand
CTATAACCCCGCGCCATAGCGTCCGGTGTCGAGGAAAAAAGATCGCGTATATCAGTGAACACGCCGGTATATGTCGCCGGATTGCTACGGGGAGTTTTGCCTATCGGGCTTTGGTCAATGCAAATAACCTTGTCAAAATATTCAACACCGTTTATCGCATCACAACTGCCTAGCGTTACCACCTTTGCGCCGTTGAGCTCTTTTGCAAGCATAGGATGCATTATACCGTTAACCAGACTGCTTTTTCCGCTCCCTGATACTCCGGTTATCGCAGTAAACAGCCCAACAGGTATTTTTGCGCTAATATTCTTTAGATTGTTTTGTCTTGCGCCGATTACTTCAAGATATCTTCCGTCGGCAAGTTTTCTGGCTTTCGGCACCTCGATACATCTTTTGCCTGATAAAAATTGTCCGGTAATTGATTCGGGAACCGCAATAATGTCCTCTACCGCTCCCTGCGCTACAAGGTTGCCGCCGTTTACTCCTGCGCCCACTCCTATATCAATAATATGATCGGCGCTTCTTATCGTCTCTTCATCGTGTTCAACCACAATCAAGGTGTTGCCCAAATCGCGCAACCGCTTAAAGGTACCTATCAACTTAGCATTGTCCTTTTGATGCAATCCGATACTCGGTTCGTCAAGAATATATAATACGCCGACTAGTCCGCTGCCTATTTGCGTAGCTAGTCGTATGCGCTGCGACTCACCGCCCGACAGCGTTGCCGAGGATCGCGATAGCGTGAGATATGACAGCCCTACATTGAGAAGGAAATTGAGTCTGGCGCGTATCTCTTTCAAAATCAAATACGCAACTTTAGAATCCCTGTCGCCAAGTCTTAAATTGTCAAAAAAGTTCAATAATTTTACAATGGAATAATTCGCCAAGTCCGATATATTTATATCCACGACAGTTACAGCAAGCGCCTCGGCTTTCAGCCTTTTGCCCTTGCAAGTGCTGCACGGAACAGCGCGCATAAGCTTTTGATATTCGCGCTGCATAGCTTCGGATGTAGTCTCCTTATACCTTCTGTTAATCATATTGACAATACCCTCAAAGTTCATCATATATTTACCAGAAAAGGTGGAGGAATTATACTTAACTTCTATTTTTTCGCCCTTAGTGCCAAAAAGTATTATCTCTATAATAT
>SACC01000087.1 GCA_009928745.1 Clostridia bacterium | reverse complement strand
TAGAGAGAACGTCCGGGACATTGATCTTATCCGCAGACAAATGATCAACGCTATGGACGTGTTCGGCTTCAATGGGCAGATAGCTCTTTGGGGAGCCCCCCAGGTTTTCCCCTGGTCAAACTATAACAGCTACGAGGAAAACGTTTGGCCAACCGAAACGCAGATGCGTTCGATGTCGCTGCTCATGGCGGTCATGGGGGCGAAAGGATTCGTGATGTATTCCTACATGGATCTGTTTCGTGACAAGTCAGACTTCAACCAGCATTGGCCGGAGATATGCCGGGTGGCGCAAACACTGCGCGACCTCGCACCATACCTCCTCGGCGACGCCCCGAACCCCACGTTGGACATGAAGGTCGTAAAAGGCCAGATTGAGGCAAAAGCGTTGAGAAAGCTCCGTCATCCTAAGCGTAAAGACAGACTCAAGGGCTTTATTGATAAATGAAATTAACTGATAAAAGGCTTAAGGCAATCCTTGAAGAGCTTAGCGGCGCCGATAGTTTTGCCGATATTGGTTCGGATCACGGTATGTTGCCGGTATACGCGCTGACTAATAACATTGTGAAGAAAGTTGTCGCAACAGATATATCTCTGCCCTCGCTTGAAAAAGCGCGTTCGCTGTCGCAATTATACGGCGTCAAGCTCGATACCCGTCTTGGCGACGGGCTGCAACCGTTGAGAGATAAAGAAGTGCAGGCGGTGGTTATTGCAGGTATGGGCGGACTCGAGATTATCAAAATATTGAAAGGCAATCTTCACGGCTTTGACAAGTACATATTGCTGCCTCACAAAAGCGCAATCGAGCTAAGAGAATACCTTAAAGCAAACGATATTGGTATTATTCGTGACAGAGTGGTGAGGGACGGAAAGTTTTTTTATCATCTAATAACTTGTAGTATATTGTACAAATGGAATATTAATCACAGCATATTTTTAGGCGCTGATAATAATATAGACGACAGCGATTTTAATGACTATCTTAATAAAAGAATGTGTTTATTAGAAAAACTGATAACAAAATGCGGCGCAGACAAAATGGGCAAATTTGTTGAGGAAAAAAAGGAGCTTGTAAGATGGATAAAGTAACGGTTGGCGATGTGCTGAATGCCATAGACGCGTTTGCACCTTTTGCATCACAGTTTGAGGATGATAATTCAGGTTTGATTGCAGGGAGAATAGACGCTGAAGTCAGCGGTGTATTATGTTCGGTAGATGTTACATTCGCGGTTATTGAGGAGGCGCTTAATTCGGGCTGCAATCTAATAGTTGCGCATCATCCGATATTATTCTATGCAGTAAAAAGCGTTACCGATTGCAGATATGTAACAGCGGTAGTCTTAAAAGCGCTCAATAATGATATTAATATAATTGCCGCCCATACAAACGTAGACTTTGCGTCAGGCGGTATCAATGACAGATTGGCGGAGCTTTTCAAGGGTAAGAACTTGCGCGCGCTTGACTGTCACAGCTATGTTAGATTGTTCGACATTGCTCCTACTATGTTATATGATCTTGCCGAGTATGCAAAAAAGATACTGCATGATAATGCAATCCTAACAATCGGTGAAAACTCAGTGGTAACTAAAGTCGCAGTGGTTAGCGGCAGTGGCGGAGAGGCAGATATTATTGAATATTGCGCGCAAAACAATATAGCTTTTATGACAGCCGACCTAAAGCATCATCTCGCGGCAATGGCAGATGATATTGACGCAAAAATAATTGTATTCGGTCACTTTACTAGTGAGAGTATTTTTGTTACAATAGTAGAGGAAGTAATTAGCGCGGCATTTCCCGAATTGATGGTGATATGCAGTGTAAAAAATGTCAATCCTTATAGAAACAGGATTGAGGAGAAGGAGTAATAATGAATATTGACAAGTTGTTGGAATACCAGACAATAGATGTTGAGCTTGTAAAACTTGAAAGCGATTTTCGCGCTTTGCCTATATGCAAGGAGTATAATTTTTCGCTTAACAGTTTTAAAGACGCTCAAGCAGCGGTAAAGAAATTAACTACAGAAGCAGATGAGATGTGCGCGCAGATTGAAGGTCTTGTCGACCAGTACAAAAAGCTCAACGAGCAATTGAGCGAAGCAGAAACGGCGATTGATAATATCGCTGATTTAAAACAAGCGGATTTTTATAACAGAAACATTGAGAAAATACTTGGTGATATGCAGGGACTCAGCAAGTCAATCAGCGCTTTGTCTACAAAGATTGAGGATCACCGCAGATGTTATGAAAGAGCTGTCAAGCAGGGCAAAGAAGCCAGACAAAAGGGTACCGAAGCTGCGCCGATATTCGAAAAAGCGCGTTCAGAAGTCATACCTGCTATGGAAGCGTTAAAAAATAAGCTCATTACGCTGGAAAAGGATATAGACGAAAGGGCGGTCAATCATTATAAGCAACTGCGTACTGCAAAGAAAGTGCCTGCAATCGTACCGCTTCACGGTGAGGCAAGCTGTGGGGGCTGTTTTATGGAGATGGCGGGCAACTCAATAGCCAAACTTAGAAACGATGGCTTTATAGAGTGTCCTAATTGCTCAAGAATTATTTTTATAAAATAGTAGTTCTTTATAACAAATTATTTTGAATATTTGTATTAATCCCGCCAAATGAGCGGGATTAATTACAGTTTACCTTAAACTTACTAGGGAACAAGAGAATAATTGCACGGTATATTTTATTATTAATATTAATAAATTATATTATGCAGGAAAAACAAGGTTATGATTATTCACAACACTATTACGGCAGATATAAAAAGCTTTTCCGCTCGGGATATTTTGAGAATAGTTTTGAGTCATATCCCGATAACGCTGCGGATAATATAGTGGATGCTTCTTCTCCGAATTTTAACGAAACACCACACACAATAATAGATATGCGCCAGAATTCGTCTGCAAAAGTGAAAGTAAGGCGGAGTAAGGGTAAATCTTTTGTGCTTACCGTGTGCGTACTTGTAATGTGCGTTTCAATATTATTCTTGAGCGTTGACTTTTTTTCCTCAAAAGGGATAGTCGGGGAGCTAAAAAGCGTATTTACCTTTACTAACGATGATTGTGTGAATTATTACGCAGTTAATATGGGTACTTTTAATACGCTTACTGAAGCGCGGCAGCTTTCTGAAGCGATAAGGGTAAAAGGCGCGGCAGGATATATCACTCACAGCGGCGCTTACAATGTATTGGCGGCGTGCTATATAAGTTATAATGACGCAAAAGCCATTGCAGACAGTAACGCCGCAACGGTGTTCACTATTCGCGTATTCAAGAAAAGCCGCAAGGATTTTCCTGCAAAGCTTCGCGATAGCTTTGATAATACTGTAGGTTATGAAAAATCGGTATACGACACGCTTTACAGTCTCAGTAATCAACTGGACGAGGGCGATATAACAGAAAATGAATGCATACAGAGTATAGTCGAGCTAAAAGGAAGAATTAAGGCAAAAACTGATGGTTTTATGGAGCAAAGCGCGGCAAATTCTGACAATTTTACTCTGGAATACCGCGTTAAAATCATAGCGTGTCTAGCTGCTCTTGATAACCTTACGAATACCGTACTATTGCGTCCCAATTTGCTCAGCGATGTCAGGTATACATATTTGATGGTATTGAATATGGCTTAATGGTTTTTTGGAATTAATCCCCCATTTTGAGCTATGCCCAAAATCAAGCCCCCTTTGCTCGCGCTGCGCGCTAAGGGTGAGTTTGCTCTGCGGACTTGTATATATTGCTGTCAATAAGAATTTTATTAAAAGTATTCCACATAAGCTCAAAATAAAGCCCTTTTGAATCAGCCCCGCAATATATATTACGGGGACTTTGGAAGGGTGAGTTTATATACTGCTATTTATTTTTGCGATTATATATAAAATACCTCCAAGGCGAACACTATTTTTTCAGTGGCTGCTTTAGAGGTATTATATCAATGATTGATAGAGCTATTTTTTTATTCTCACATATATTTGCGTAACGTTCTTGCCTTCGGGTTTAACCTTATTAACTTCAATACTTTTCATAGACAATACGAGGTCGCTGAATTTGCGGAATCCGTAGTTACGGGCGTCAAAGTCCGGCTCGCGTTTTGACAGAATATTGCCGACATCCGCAAGATACGCCCAGCCGTCGTCGCCGTCCATATCGTCAATAATATCACGTATTATAGAGGCAATTTTCTTTTTATCGGTAGTTATTCCTTTGGCTTCGGTTTTGGTTTCCGTCTTGCCTACCGCATTCTCTTTGACGCTGACTACTTTAGGCGCAATCGGCTCGGGGAGCAATACTTCAAGGTATAAGAATCTTTCGCACGCTCTAATAAAGGGAGTAGGGGTTTTCTTCTCGCCCATACCTATAACGAGCATTCCGGCTTCTCTGAGTCTTGCGGCAAGCTTGGTAAAATCGCTGTCCGAGCTAACCAAGCAAAAGCCGTCAACTTTGCCCGAATATAAAATATCCATAGCGTCTATTATCATTGCCGAATCAGATGCGCTCTTGCCTGTGGTGTAGCTGTATTGTTGTATCGGCTGTATCGAAAAGTCCAATAATGAGGCTTTCCATTTGGTGAGTTGCGGATTGGTCCAGTCGCCGTATATCCGCTTATAAGTCGGCGTGCCGTAGTTGGCGAGCTCATCAACTATATGTTTTATATATTTTTCGGATATATTCTCCGCATCGATTAATACGGCAATTTTCTTATCCGCAACGGTATTGTTCATTTAATGTCCTCCAGAATTTGATTAAGCGTATAAAATCACGCATATTTATAATATTATACCATATTTTCCCAATTAATAAAATAGAATTATTACAACACAGAGCTTCTTCACAAAATAACTTAGCGAGGCGCGGTATTGTCCTCTTAAACAAACAGTCGACAAATTTTACTTTGTCGACTGTTTGAATTGGTACTGTGCAGCTTACTCCGACTATATCTACCGGAGCGATACCCCAGTAGGTCGCTACTTTAGAGCTACCTCGTGGCACACACTACGGTCCGCTTAATGCTGCTGCGGTCAGGCCCTGACATGGTTCACAGTGCAATGTTGCACAAGACCCTATTATCAACACGCCTTGCTGAAGTCAGCCTCCCATAAAAATAGCCTCGGTAAGCCGTCTGCCTCGCTGTAGCGGATTGCGAGTTACAGGGCACCGCTAGCTCCCCACATAGCACAGCTTAATCATTATAACCCAATTGCCGAATAAATACAAGTAGATTTTATATACCTTTTTGTCAAATCTTTACATACTAATGACCCAAAAACGGCACTGATGCGCAACATTTTTGCGTTATTGTTTGACATTCGCTATTATATAATGTAATATATTATAGATATATTAATGTTTTTTAATAAAAGAGGAGAACTAAATGTACAACAAAGTTGATACAACGCTTAATTTTTGTGACAGAGAAAATCAAATCATAGACTTTTGGAAACAAAATGATGTTTTTAAACTCAGCGTTAAAAAGAACGAGGGTAAGGAACAATTCGCCTTTTATGACGGTCCGCCTACCGCTAACGGCAAGCCGCATATCGGTCATATTCTTACACGAGTTATAAAGGATATTATCCCTAGATACAGGACAATGAAAGGCTACAACGTGCTACGCAAAGCGGGCTGGGATACTCACGGACTGCCGGTTGAGCTTGAAGTTGAAAAGGCGTTGGGTATGGACGGCAAACAGGATATCGAGAAATACGGTATCGAGCCTTTTATTAGAAAATGCAAGGAAAGTGTGTGGAAATATAAGGGTGAATGGGAAAGGATGAGCGACCGTGTCGGTTACTGGGCGGATATGGAGAATCCTTATATTACCTATGACGATAATTATATCGAATCCGTATGGTGGTCGATTAAAGAAATAGACAAGCAAGGTTTGTTGTATAAGGGACACAAAATAGTTCCTTATTGTCCGCGCTGCGGCACCGCGCTGTCAAGCCACGAAGTGGCGCAAGGCTACAAGGATGTGGAGGAGAAGACTATATTTGTAAAATTCAGGCTCAAAAAAGACCCTAGAGCGTTTTTCCTTGCCTGGACTACCACTCCCTGGACGCTTCCTTCTAACGTATCACTTTGTATGAATCCTAAGGAAACATATGTAAG
>SACC01000581.1 GCA_009928745.1 Clostridia bacterium | reverse complement strand
CTAATAATAGTGCGATGCATATCGGTATTCCATACAAGCATCTTACAGCGGATATTCCTCCTGTGTACCTTGTCAGCAGCAGCAAAGATTTTGCAAAGCATAATACTCTTGATATTAAAGCTCGTCTTGATAAACTGGGCGTAAAGAATACATACCGCTTCATAACCGAGCGTACAGCAAACAAACTGATACATGTCTTTAACGTTATACAGCCGCAGTGGGAGGAGTCAAGAAAGGTAAACGAAGAAATGTGCGGATTTTTCAGAGAAAATATATAGAGAATTATTGAAAAAACTCAATAATAGCAGAATAAATTTTATCGAATTGCCTTAACCAAACACAATATTTTGCAAAAATAGCAGAGTTGACTTTAATACATATTCATTGTATAATAAATGTAGAAGCTTTGCTTTTTTATTTTACTTTTCGGGAGGGATGTTATTATGAATTATGTTATAACCATTGGTAGGCAATTCGGAAGCGGCGGCAGGTCGATCGGCAAATATATTGCAGAAAAATTGAATATTCCCTACTATGATTCGGAGCTTATTACGCTTGCTGCTGAAAAGTTCGGGTTGGATTCGGATGTTTGCAAGCAGAATGACGAAAAGAGCAGCAAAGCTTTGGTAGGATTGTTTTCCTCTATCCCTTCAGGATATTATTATCCAATGTACAATGACATGATTAAGGACACGCTATTTCAGGCGCAGGCGGAGATTATCAGAGAAGTTGCCGTTAAGCCCTGCGTTATAGTCGGAAGATGTTCGGACTATATATTGAAAGACAAGCCCAATGTATTCAAGGTCTTCTTATACGCTGATGTTGAGAGCCGTAAGAAAAGACTTATAGAACGGTACGGCACTACTGAAAAGCTGGAAAAATTGCTTGCCAAAGCTGACAAGCAAAGGGCTAATTATTATAATTATTATACCGATTGGGTATGGGGACAAAAGGAAAATTATGATATTTGCATAAGCACTTCCAAGCTGACTGCAGCAGAAGTCGGGGACATTATTATCGGCATTTGCGGTAAGAAGTAATTATGGTAGTAATGCTCATAGGACTATTAATCGGATTGGTTGTATTCTTTATCGGAATATCGCTGATTACTGTATACCGTAAGGAGAACGCGGACGCGCCTGTTATAGAAG
>SACC01000580.1 GCA_009928745.1 Clostridia bacterium | reverse complement strand
GGCAGTAAGATAGCAGATGAAGCAATAAATTTTGTTTCGGATGGATATACGATATTTCTCGATTCAAGTGAAATATCGTGTTGCTTTATACCGTTGCTGCAGGCCTTTGATGATATAACCGTAATAACCCCGAATATAAAAGCGATAACCTTGATTTCAAAATATCCTGCTATAAGAACTATATGTGTATGCGGCTGTGTTCAAAATGAACTGCTATCCGTTTCAGGTTCTTACGCTGTGGATTTCATTGATAATTTTAACGCCGATTTGGCCGTTGTCTGCGGCAGCGGATTTGACATTAATACAGGGCTTTCGGATGTTTCCATGCATGAAGCCATTATAAAGAAAAAGATGATTTCACGTGCTAAAAAACGTGTCATCGTATGCCCGAGCGAAAGAATAGGAACCGTTTCGCCGTATATAATCTGCAATTGCAGAGGCTTTGATACGCTTATTACCGACAAAAAGCTCAGCCCAGAAAAAGCAGAAGCTCTTATGACCGAGCGTATTAATTTCAGGTGTGTATAAAACGGATGGGAAGGTTTTTAATGTGAATGCTTTTTTTCAGGATACTTATTATATAAATGAAAAGTTTTCGGAAAATTCCGTACCATGCAACAATAGCGGTGAGCGTTGCAATTTGCTTTTAAATAAAAAGTATATGGTACGTTCTTTAGCGCCTCTTGACATAGCAATGCGAAACGAGCATATGAATACTCAACCCGGCAACGGTATATTGACCAACGGAAAATATTACTCAGAGGATGAAGGTTATTACAGCAGGCAGCTTTTCCGTATAAGCATAGGTGTCGCACGGGATATTGTGTTTGATCTTAGCCAAATTTGCACAGTCGATACGATTCGCATAGGTTTCATTTATATACCCGGTATGGGAGTTACCCTTCCTTCAAAAATAGCGTTGTCATTATCAGAAGACGGAGAAACATGGTACGGTGTATTTACCGATAATCCCACGCATAACGGAGATGCCGTAAAACAGATATATGAAAAGACTTTCTCCCCGGGTACTGCAAGATATGTCAGACTGACGATTCATATATTTTCCTTCATTGCCATTGATGAAGTGGAATTATTAGGTTTTCAAAACGCAAAGAAGCGTCAGCGTTCTCTGCCGTCGCCAAGTAATATGT
>SACC01000579.1 GCA_009928745.1 Clostridia bacterium | reverse complement strand
ACTGATTAATCCGGAAGCAATACCGATTGAATTCATTGAAACGCAATTTAAGAAGGTACCTAATCCAAGCGCAACAACATTCACCGGTATTTCTGACGAGGTTAAACCCTCGCAATTTGCGAACGCAAAGTTCCCGATACTTGACAATTCGGAATTCATTGCAATTACCGATAATTTTGAACAATTATAGAAAGCGCCGTATCCTAAGCGGGTCGATGATGTTATGTGAATTTCTCTTAAGAATAACGGTATATAATAATTGACGCTTTCGCTTTGAGTATAGTATTGCGTTACGCATACACTATCTTCATATTCATCAATTCCGAATATATAACCAAATAGAGCCTCGTCTTCAACCGCGCTGTCCGAGCGACCAATGAACGGCAGATACATATCTCCTAATTTACTACAGCCGCTAAATGCAGCATTGCCTAAAGTTTCTAATGAGGTCGGCAAAGTGATGCTTATCAGTTTTTTGCAGTTTTGGAAAGCAAATCCACCGATACTTTTTAGTTCACTGTCAGGTTCAAAAGTTATTTCCAACAATCCTGTACATCCGCTTAATGAGGACAGACCTATGTATTCTACGGCTTTAGGTATGCTTATTTCAGATAAACTGCTACATCCGTAAAATGCATTTTCCTTAATGTTCTGTATACTGTTAGGGAGTGAAATTTCCGTAAGACTCCAACAATTATAGAAAACAGCAGTATTTATTGAAGTTATCAAATTTGTATTAAAAATAATGTTCGTAAGACTGTTACAGTTATAAAATGCTTCATCTCCGATTTCAATTACACTCATCGGTATCGAGATCTCTGACAAGTTCTCACAATTATAAAATGCGCTTAATCTAATCCGAGTCGTATTATCAGACAAACTCACACTAATCAGTCCGGAACAATTTTTAAATAAATTTTTGGCAATTTCAGTAACATTTTCAGGTATATCAATATTTGCAAGACTTACACAATTAAAGAAAGTCGCCTCACCGATATTATTCACCGTATTGGGCAAAACAATCGCTTCTAATTCAACACAGTTATAGAAAGCATATTTGTTTATCGAGCCTAAACCGTCGGGCAATATTATGCTCGACAAGTTACTGCAATTAGCAAAAGCATACTCTCCTATTACTGAAAGCTGGCTTTCTT
>SACC01000578.1 GCA_009928745.1 Clostridia bacterium | reverse complement strand
GCGTTAGGCGTGTGCTTGTCTTGATACAAGTGGCGGCGCTGTCGCGCCGCCAGACAAGCACCCGCCAAACTAACTGGCTAACCTACTAGTAACGCGGCGCAAACGGAGCGGGGTTTCGCGCTAACCCGCTTGCGAAGCTCCCGCTTTTCCGTTTTTGCGGTTTCGTTATTACTTAGGGGTTTTGGTTTCAGTTGGTAGTCCTAAGGCGTTGCTTAACCTCCGGCGATATTTCGCCGACATATTCGCCGTTGTCCCAGCATTTGAAATTGTCAAAGAGCAAGAGCTTTGAATCCTCGCGTCCGGTTCTTGTCGCCACGTCGTTTTCTTCGACATCCGATATCAGGTACATATGAAGTCCGCGCGAATACACGATTTTTTCACCGGTTTTCTCGATATACTTGAGAATGTAGGCAATGGAGTTGCCAATCCTCAAAATGTTTTTATCATTTATGTCATGTACCATATTAGACGCAAGTCTAATTTAATTATTACTCCGAGTAATATTTTTTCGGTTTCTTTTTCTCAAAATGATCGGAAATTTGCTTTTCCAGTGCGTTTACCATAACGTCTAATTGCGCTTTTGGAATCAGCTCAAGCCTCGGAACTCCGTTGATGAATACCTTTAATCCGCTTGGATTCTTAGTCAATTTGATTTCTTGCATTATTCCATCCTCCATTTTCTTTTTATTATATCGAGAACGGAAAGAGAATGTTAGAAACTTTACCTAAGCTAAATAGAAAACGAATTGCATAAAAACAAAACTAAACCCAAACATAATCCAAGTGTTTCGGGAGATGATTTTAAAAATCTCATAATAGGTGTTTAAGTGTTTACACAAAAAAGCGCAGCATTTTCGATGCTATCATATTGTCTTATCAATCAACAGAACTAATGAGTAAGAGAGAGTAAGCGCGACGCTGTAAGATATGCCGCCGCGCCTTCCATAGAATACCACGAATACGCGTTGTATTCCATATACTTATCATAATTCTCTTGAAGGTATTCTGTCGCAAAGGCGTATTTGCCGTGAAGCACAGCGGCGTAAGCGATAATAAGCCAAGGAAAATCTATCTGAGTTCTATATACAGGATTACTATAATTTTCTATCAGCTCATCCATCAGCTGTTGAGAACGGTCAGAAGCCGCATCTGTTACAC
>SACC01000086.1 GCA_009928745.1 Clostridia bacterium | reverse complement strand
GGATATAATATCCTTACAATGCTATCAGAAAGCACCATTAACCCGATAGCAGAGGGTAGCGCGAATGCCAGTGTAAGCTTCATTGTAATACATCCGTTATTCTTTATGCCATTAATATCTCTCTTTTGTTTTTTGGCAGCAATAACCGGTATTACTGCTATCGCCAGCGATATAGTTAATACCACAGGGAAGCTTACCAATGAACCTATTGTACCGGTAAGGATACCGTATTCGCCAATTGCAACCGTTGCCGCAGTGCCGCCTAAGAGGAGCAAGTTAACGATTAATATACTATCCAAAAAATAAGTAAAGGGCAGTATCATACCGCCTACAGTAAAAGGAATACTTGCCGAAAAAAGCGCAAGAGAGGGTATTTTGATAGTCGGACGCTTTATGCGGTAGCCTTTGACAAAATACATTGTTGCAATAATCGCCAGACTGATAAACTCGGATATCGTTACACCGAGCAGCGCGCCGATAGTCATTATAAGAACACCGTAAGGACGCAATAGAATAGCTAGAGTAAGTCCTGCTGCCAATTTTATCAGCTGTTCGAATAAAGTGGATAGCGCAGTAGGCAGCATATCAAGCCGCGCGTTGAACCACCCTCTTAAAGTCGACATTAACGCGACAAAAAAGATACTCGGAGCTATCACAATATATCCGATGTACATCTCTTCTTTGCCCTGCATTGCAGCTAAGGGACGGCAGACTATCAACAGTATTACCGTTGCGACAAAACCTACAATAGACAATAGTTTTATTGCCTTATAGAATACCGCATAACCAAAATCGCCTCTTGGGTCTCTTGCAATTTGCCTTGCTAACAAATTGGGAATTGCGGTGCTTGTCAAAGCGAGCAGCAATGCGTATACGGGGAATACGAGCTGATACAAGCCCATACCCTCCGCGCCCAGAATATTGGTAAGCGGGATGCGATAAAGTCCGCCGATAATCTTAGCGATTACTCCGAACAACGCTAATATTCCAGCGCCTTTTATATAGGTTCTTTTTTGCGTTTTATCTTTCAATCTGTTTGCCGATAAACAAGCTTGCAGTAGACATTATTTTTAATTCCAGCTCACCCATTTTAGCATCTGCAAGCATTATCAACGAGCCGTAAATATCTCCCGCAACGATAATCGGAGCAATTATCTGGCTTTGCCAGGAGGGATTGACGCCTTCAATTACCGGTATACAGTCCTCCCCCGAAAATATTGCCGTTTTTCTATCGGCAAGCACTTTATCGATGCTTGACGCCAAGTGTTTATCGTGATATTCTTTGACACCTGAGCCAAGCGCTGCTATTACTCCGTCAGTGTCGGTTACAATAACCGCATTGCCGATGCTGGTCACAATCGCTTCGGCGTAATCTCTGCTAAAATCGGTAAGTGTCTTTACTTCCGAATATTTTTTTAATATAAGCTCTTCGTTATCAGAGAATATTTCCAGCTGCTCTCCCTCTTTCAACCGCATTGTTCTGCGTATTTCCTTAGGTATTACCACCCTGCCGAGTTCATCTATTCTTCTTATTATTCCTGTTGCCCTCATTGTTCCTCCTCTGTCAAGCAGTTTAAGTAAATTATTAATGCACTTTTACCGCGTTGCTTTTTTGCTTTGCGGGAAGCTATTAATTATTCATAGTATGTTGACAAAAAGTAGCATTATTCTTATAAATATTTAACGAACAATATCTTTTTCAAAAACTAATTTTTCCTGTCGATAAGTATTTTTGTAAAATAAAAAACCTCTTTAACGCTTACGCCTATCGGTTAATATTACCATGTTGCGCTCGCTAGAGAGGTTATCAATTAATTATTCGCGCTGATTATTTTAATCAGCTTTTATTCTTTCTCTTACTCCTTATAAAAGCCTTATCTTCATCATTGACTCTATATGATTCGATTATCTTTTGCAACGCTTTACTGTAAGTAAATGCATTGAGTTTGTTCTCTCCAAAAAGATAATCGGAGGTAAGGTTGGGGAACTTCACATAGCATACCGACAACAGCCATGCCGCCGCCATATCCACGTAATATGCGCCGTATGTAACTCTATTAAGAACTTCAAAAATTTTATTTATATAAAAACTGTCTACAAGGGAAGCGAGTATTAATACTATGCCCTGTCTTATCTCGAACTCGCCGTTTTTGCAAGTTAGCAATAACGCAGTCTCCCACAATCTCGGCTTCTCCTCAAGTTTTACTTTTATCGAACAAGCGGTAATATCGGTTTCCTGCCAGTTCTTGAACTCTTTGGCAAGCGTATGCAAATATCTGCATTTTGTATCAATATCACAATCCGCATAGCCCAGCGCGCAGCCCTTAAGCAGGTTGATTTCCAATATATTATTGTGCGGCAGATTTAGTACAGCTTCATAGTCGCTCTTTAGCCGCTTTGCAATCCGCCTAATATCCTTGACGCTTACACCGAGAATTAAACCGCAATTAGGAGTCAGTTTTGCCGAAAACTCGGCAAGACCGTCCTTAACGCACGCTTTAAGTTCATCAATAATTTCTTCATAAGTTATCGCCATATTATCTGACTCCGATAAAAGTTCTCGGTGCATTACCTTTCAATATATCTTCAATGGAATACTTGGAAGACGCTATTATTACATTAGTTCCTAATTTCAGCGGTTCTTTTATATATTCAAGCTTGGATTTTGCGCCGCCTGTACCCGCGCGGCTTTTACCGTCGCAGTTTTCTCTGCACATATCTAGATTGTCCAACAGCTCATATATATCTTTGCCGCTAATCTCGCTTATCAGCGTTTTTTCGTCCGCAGGCACAGCATAAATGCCTTTTGTAACAGTCAATATAAGCAAGGTCTCCGCTTTCACTAAGCAAGCAATTTGACTTGCCGTTTCGTCATTGTCAACGCACTGCACCACCTTAGAATACTTCTCCTTAAGTTTGCTTATCTCCAAGTTGCGGTTTTCCTCAAGACTCACCGCATCATTATAATTTATTATTGGGATTGCGTTCTGCGACGCGCACCGCAAAAGCATTTCTTTCAAATGCTTCCTCTTTACCTCATCGTTAAAATGCTGATGCTCTACAAGTATTTGGCGCACGCTATAACGGCTGTCCACATATTGACGGTATGTGTTCATCAATATAGCTTGACCTTGCGCCGAATAATCGGTTTTGTTATCCTCGCTGTCGCCATGTAACTCCGCTCCGTTCCTTTTGACATAATCAAGTCTGCCTATCTCAACAGCGCCGCTTGTTATCCAGACATAACCGGGTCTTAGCTCGCGTGAGAGTCTTGCAATCATATTATAATCCATATCGTGGTATTCGCTATTTACAAGCGCCATTGAGCCTATTTTGCCTACAAGCTCCACATCAAATTTCATTGGTTATCCCTCCATAATACTTATGAATTTCTTCATTATTTCCTTAGCGCATTTATCCGCTGATAATCCCGTTGCGTCAAGCGAAATATCTGCAAGCGGTTCAAGCTCCTTCTGATAGGAGTATTGACCGCCCTTTCTTTGGCGCAACGAATTGAGATTTGCCGTCAATAGCACCGTCCAACTATGCGTCCTCAGGTGTTCAAGAAGAGGCTTTTTCTCCACAACCGAGAGCGGCACAACAATAATAGTATTTTCGTAATCCTCGAGCGCCTTTATTGCCTTTTTCTCGTTTTGCTCATAGAGCTCCTTCCCAAAATCACTTATATAGGTTTCTATTGGATGGGTAATCTCATATATTATATACTCCAACCCGTCAAGATAAAACGCGTCCAGCTTGTCCGCTAATATACGCGCTACTTTGTTGTTATAGTCGGGCATAACCCCGATAAGTGATATATTAGACCTCATTAAAACACTCTTACCCTGTCGTCGTAATATAGAATAACCAAAATCACATTCCCGAAGCCCTTGATTGTAACGGAGACATACACAATAGTTGTTCCGTTAACCGAAGTATCTTTTTCGGTATTCACAGTTATTGCGCCGCTGTCTGTAATAACAAAGATTACATCTCCGTTCAAATCGCTGCGGTACAATTCGTTCACTCCGCTTGCGGCAAGTCTGCCTTCGCCGTTAACAGGAATACCCGCAATATCGCGGTGAGGATGGTCATATGCGCCGTTGCCGCGTGTACTTAGGGTGTAACCCGCCTGATAATAGGCAGCAGTCGCAAAGCCTTGATAATCACCGCTTGAGTTTACGCCCGATTTTTCACCTACACTGATTATAGCATACTCCACATCGATAAAATCAAGAAAATCCGCTCCGCTCGAATCTTTACCGCCGTGGTGGGCGACTTTCAGAATATCGCTGTCAAGGCCGGTTATACCCTTGGAATTAAGCGCGTTCATAAATCTTTTTTCCGCGCTGGTTGAATATTGCGAACTATTGGCGTCGCCTGTGAAAATAGTTTTTGTACCTGCGTATTCAAGTACGCATATAGGCGATACATCGTTAATTGCTTTTGAATTGCTTGCGCTCATACTTTCGTAATATGCTGCGCTGGCGCAATACATTGTCAATCTGTAATTGCCGCCGTCAATCACAATCTCATCAATAAGAAACTCAAATTCAGCGCTTTTTCTATCCGCGCCATCTATATAGGTTGCGGCAAGCACAGAAGATACAAAATCACGGTATACATTGGGTGGGGCGTCAATCATGGTCGAGTTCCGGTGTCCAGACGGCACTGCCTGCATGACGCAAACCAATTCCGCTCAAGCCGAATTTTTCAGTTCCGACGTGGCCATCGGGATATAACACTGGAATATTGGGTGACGCGGCGCGATGACTGGTATTTAAATACCGGTCACGGGCAAACCACGGGTGGTCGACAAGATCGCCCTCGCGTCCGTCGTAAAGTAAAATGGTCGAAGAAGAATCCCGCCACATTCCCAAGCGACAATAATTTTTATATGATATTCCACCGTAATATGTTCTCATCCACGCATATCCGTTCATTGAATACGTATGCCAATACGGGGCCGGTGACGGCAAGGTTTTTGCCGCATCATATACCGCGTCTCGACGATATCCGGGACATTGGAAAATCTTCCGGTTATCAGTCTTCCCGGTATAATCGGTATCGGTCCTGAAATACGCCAAATCGATGAAAAACGGCCACCGTCCGATGGACGAAGGAACGCTTCGAGATCCGACCGCGCCGGGTAAGTAGTCATTCCAATCATTGACATACAGAAAAACACCCATGCCGCATTGTTTGAGATTCGACTTGCAGCTGATTTCCCGGGCGCGATCGCGTGTTTGGTTCAATGCCGGGAGCAATATTGCAGCCAGAATCGCAATGATTGCTATAACTATCAGAAGTTCGATCAAGGTAAAATATTTATCGACACCTTTTTGTGGTCCATATTGATTGCGTTTGATCATTTTTCTCTCGCTTCTGTCTCGAAAAATTGTATTCATATATATGCCTCGTCATGTTGGTTTGTTTATATTCCACCACAAATTTTGGGCGGGATCAGAATCTGAATCTTTTGCTCATTATGGGGATCTTCGATAAGCTTGATGATCGAAGCCAGAGCCAAACGACCAATTTCACGGTCATCGGCAACCAGTGCTGAGTATTTTTTTCCGTGTTCTGCTGGCGGAACATGGCTGTCAAAACTGATAACGGGAACCGCCATATTTTTCATTTCCGCCAACGCGTTAAGCGCGCCTTCCGCCAAGGGTGAAGAGGTGGTCAGAATCAGTTCGAAATCATGTTCCTGATACGCTTTTTGAGTCAAGTGCACGCCGTCTTCATAGTCATACGAAGAACAATAAACGGTAAGATTGCTTGGCTGCAAACCATGTTTTTCCATTTCATCCAGAATACACTGATGTAGTGACGAGTAGATTGAAGAATCGCTTGGCCCTGCCAGCCACAGGATTCGATGGGTTCCATTTTTGAGCTGCGTTGTAATCATTTTTCGGGCGCCATCCTGATAATCACTGGCGATGTAATGAACGGCTTCTCCTGGTAATAATGCGGGTATCGTCGCCAAAAAAATCACGGGTTGAACGAGTTCTTTCAAATGGTTCCAGTAATGATCGCTCTGATGAATGCCCCAGATTAACAACCCATCAATCATTCCTGCTCGAAAGACATCGGCATAACGATTTTCTTGTTTAAACTCCTCGTGATTAAAGAAAAACATGAGA
>SACC01000085.1 GCA_009928745.1 Clostridia bacterium | reverse complement strand
TTTTGCGCTGCTTGTCTCCAAGAACTTTACAAAACCTTTCCACACCCCTATCGAATACGGCAAGCACATAGCGCAGCTAAGCAATATGCTATGTGACGGCAAAATAATGGTACAGACTTTCGGAGATTTTAAGCGCGGCAGACGCACAACTGAGGCAAGACTTGCGCGTAACAATCTTATACCTACCTTAAAAGACGCGGTACCTGGCGACCTATCCTTGGTATTCCCCTACCGCATTATGCTTGACATCAAAGAGATGCTTTACGCGCTTGACAAGGTGACTCCGGGTATCGCAAGCGACGAGACGCTCCTCTACGGAGTTGAAGTGAAGTTCTATTCCAACAAAGTCGTTGTGGACAAGCACTTTGAGACCAATATTAAAGGATTGAGAGCCATCGGCGACGGCGCTTCGGTAACAAGAGGGCTTATGCAGGCTTCAGCTAACGGTCTTAGCGTTGCAAAAAGCATACTCAGCAAACAAAAGAAATAATAAATAATACTTTGCTGATGGAAATATAAATATCTACTCTACAAATATTATGGAGCTTTAGTCTGTCAGCTAAGTAGAAGTAATAATAGGTGAAAATATTGCTTTACTCAACTAATATATTGCTTCCTTAAGCAATAACTTCATAAAAATAAAATGCACCTCTAACGCTAGTAATTACAGAGCGTCGGGGTGCATTTTTATATAATAATGAAATGTCTAAAGATTTATCGAATTGTTTATTGCTAATTTTGCACTAAAACATCTGTTGGAATTGTTTTGTTAAAGTTTACATCGTATATGATACTTAACTCGGTAAGTGTTATATTGCCTGCCGGCACGGTCATTTTTATGGAACCGTTGCTTTCTCTTTGTATGGTGAACACCCGTGATGTTGCATCATCAATAAGGAAGGTATAGCTTACAGATGCGGCGTTTGCGGGATTAAAATTGTTGATAATATATTCTTTTTGGATGTACGGCGCCACTTGCTTTAGTTTTACATACAATCTTTGTCCGCGCAGCATATCAAAACCGTATTTTGTTACATTACACGAGTTCTCAGAAGTGAACAAAAAATCGCCTTTATGTACTTCAAAACAAATTCTGCTGATATCTGCGTGTATCGATTGCCCCACCATTTTAAGATAGGAGCCTATTTTTACTCCGCCAAGCACCGTTTCGCTTGCTGTTGGTAAAGTATATTGCGCGGCTGAGATTGTGCCGTTATTGACCGTAATCGTGCTGCCGTCAGGCTTAATGATACCCTGAACAGAGGTTGTCGCTATAGGTAATGGATTGCCGACTGCGGCAAGTTTTGTAGTAAATACGCTCTCCGAATCGACAAAGCCGCCCTCTACTGCCTGTTGGTACGCGCTCTTGCCGTCAGCTCCGTCTGCGCCATTTGCTCCGTTTGTACCGTTTGCACCCGCTGCGCCTACTGCACCTGTCGGACCAGTTGCGCCCTGCGCTCCCTGTGCGCCTTGCGCTCCTTGCGCGCCGGTTGCCCCTCTTAACGATAACAGCCATTCGCTTACACTACCGCTGTAACCAGCGTCAACGGCAATCTGATAAGCGCTTTTGCCGGCAACATTGTCGATTATTACACTTAGTATACCATCTTCGTCTACCTCCAGCGTATCGCCGTCTGGTATAACCAAGCCTAAGCCGCGCTGTGACGCCACAGGAATATCGACAACGCCTATATTGATACGGTCAGCGCCGTAATCAAGATATTGCGCGCCTGTCTCCACATTAAATATAAGCTGTCCGTCAACTATAGGCAAATCCGCAATTTCGCTGGTTATTTTTCTTAAAAATTTTACTGATGCCATTTTAATCCTCCCATTCCAAATAGATATTATAATCAAGATTCCATATCAACGCTACATTCCAATACAAACCCGTAGAATTAACAGTTCTGTCGGGTACGCCAAAAATATGTCCCTGCATACACCCTCCTAACGCTTTTTGCAAAAGAATAGCATAAAAAAAACAGCTTAAATCCTTAAACTGTCATTCTTAAATATCTGACAACAATATCAAACGTCGTATTCTATATCGACTGTAATTATATAGTAGCTTTTGTTTTTAAGTTTAACATTCTTCCTGCATACTGACTCAATATCTTTGACATCGACATCAAGCCCGTAAGGCACATTCACATCGAACAGTATATTGGTGTGAGATTTACCAGAAACTATGCGAAAATCGTGAATTTTTAAGCGTGAATCAATGGTATAAAGCGCATTCTCCACCTCGGATTTTAATGCGTCTACTACGGGATTATCTGTCTCTATCGGATCCATATGGATGCACAAATTGATACCCAGCTCATCTCTAAAATCACGCTCGATATTATCCATCAAATCGTGACTCACCATAACGTCTTCCTTATTGCAAACTTCAATATGCACAATTACAAATACGGTGCCCGTGCCGTAACTGTGAATCATCAAATCGTGAATGCCCAGCACTCCATTATAAGAGCGCAATTTGTCCTTTATCTTCTTGACCATTTCCTTATCGGGCTTGGCTCCTAATAAGGGTGTAATAGTATCGCTCACCAATTTTATGCTGGTTATAACTATAAATAATGACACCAACAAACCCGCAACTCCGTCGATGCTAAGACCGGTTCGAGGGAACAGCGCTATTAAAACAATAGCAACTAATACCGCCGAAGTACTTATGATGTCGTTGCGGCTATCTATTGCCGACGCCCTTAAAGCTTCGGAGTTAATCGCTTTGGCAAAATTTTTGTACATTAGCATTTGCGCAAACTTGAACAGTATTGCGAATACTAACACTGCGTATGTAAAGACATCAACAGTAACGGGAGTAGGATTAATTATCTTGCCCACCGATTCTTTAGCTAGTGTTACTCCGATGAACATTACTATGATTGCAATTATCAATGCCGCGATATGCTCGTATCTCGCGTGACCGTAAGGATGCTCGGGATCCGCCGGACGACCTGACATCTTAAAGCCTAATACCGTGATTGCAGAGGAGCCTATATCCGAAAGATTATTAATAGCGTCTGCGATAATAGTTATACTAGCGGCTAATATGCCAATAGTAATTTTTAACACAAAAAGAATAAAGTTGGTTATTATGCCGAGTATGCCCGCCACAATACCATATTTTAACCGCACTTCCGGATTGTCGGTCTCTTTATAGTTATTTATAAATTTTTTCTTCAAATACTTCCACATTATATAACCTTCGCTAATTCTTTATATGCGCATGCTTTCCGTTTAGTCAAGCTTAAGACCGAAACATACAGCGCCTGCAATTCTTTTTACTTCGGTAAAACCAAATTTTTTGTAAAAACTTATCCCTTTAAGATTTTTTGCTCCCACGAACAAACACACACCTTTAACTCCCAGCTCTTTGAGTCTGTTAATGAGTGTATTCATTAGCTTATGCCCCAATCCCATTCTTTGATACCCGTCTAGTATATCGATATGTAAATGCGCGGGATATTCTTTGGATACGCGCCCTTCATAAGCAAGTCCTATGCTTCTTATAAGTCCTTGAAAAAAGCTAAGTTTATAAATTTTGGGCATATAATATTTCTTAAAAAGTTTCTTATACTCTTGAAAGTCGCGCGCTGCAATAATGTAGCCCACCGCTTCGTCTTTTTCGTTAGCTGCGACAAAGCAGGTATCCTGCTCATTCTCGGTATAATAATCGTTGAATAGCAAACATAACAATTCTTTTTGCTTTTGCGTATCAACCGCGAAACCGTTAGCTGTTGCGACGCAAATATTGCGCGTTGCGCTCTGATCCTTTTCTTGATAACCTCTTACCCTTACTTCTTCCATACTCTGCTCCTAAATATCATATTTTGCCATTAACTCGGCAGGCGTTTTTCTCAGCAACATCAGCGGTGACCATAGCGCGATAAACATAGATATGCTGAACAATAAAGCGCCTATTGCTAAGCAAAGCCACCAAGAATAGTATATAAGATTAATTTTTCTTACAATAGATAACGAATACAGAGCAAACAAAACCACCGAGCTGATTATCCAGCCCCTGAGCGTGCTTAATGAAATAGTCACCGTATTTTCGACCGCAATTCCTTTTACTATATCGCTTCTTGGTGTCCCGACAGCGCGAAGTATAGTAAGCTGTTTAATTTTGCCTATAAAGGATGCCTTGCTCATTTTACTGATAGCTATAATTTGCACTATTAATATTACGAGAACAATAATTAATTTTGTAATCGAGACGCTAAAAGCGGCAAGATAAAAATCTTTAATCTGCTCTTCTTTGCAGTTCTTAACGCTGAATCCTGTGCCAACCAAGAGTTTCTGCGCCGCCTTGAGGTCTTTTGCCAGTACATACACATAGGGAGTAAGCCCAACATCGGTTCGCGTCAGCTTGGCAAAATCCACATCGGATACATATAACAGTGGCTCTCCTCTGTCTACAAAGCCTTCTATTGTGTAGCTAAAATAACCTTCATAGTCACTCGGATCATAACCGCCGTAATCGTCTATCGGATATGGTTCATATCCGTACCCGCCGTAGCCATAAGAGAAATTGGTTATCGTTTGTCCGATAAGTTTTTCCTTAGAAGTTAATCCGAGCGCCTTATATTCATCGGTTATTGCCAGTCTTTCAAAAAGTAAAATGTCAAGATAGACTTTGCCTGCAGCAAGAGACGCGCTACTAATTGCGCTATACGGTATCACTGAGGTATTCGAGCCTGCAAAGGAGAATATTGAACCTCTAAGACTATATATTGCCACAGTGTTATTAAAGGGAGAATTGGGTAAAGAAATATATAATGGAGAATTATATATCTCTCTGTTCATAACTTTTGATATGGCGGCGTTGTCTTCAAAAGGCAAAACTGAATTGTATTCTGCAAAAACCTTTAGCATATTACTATCGTTCTGCAAATCAGATTTTACATTGAACACAAAAGACGGCGCGATAAGCGCGATAAGAATAACCAGCAATATCGCAGAGATATACATTGTTCTGAAGGGATTCTTTTTCTTTGCGCTGTTAATCGAGAGATAATTATTAACGGAGTTTAACGCTACCTTGTTGGTATTAAATATGCTCTGTGAAGTGTTGTTAATCTTTGATAGTATGGTGTTATCAACTTTGATGTTGATATCTTGTTTTTCCTTGCGCTGATATTTACCGTCTATTAACTTGATAGTGCTGCTGTCTGTCACAAAAGTTACTTTCCCTTCACCAATGCGGGGACGCAATAATATTTTACCCTCAATATTGAGAATGTCGAGCGCAATGGGTGTCTCGTTCTTATCAAAGAAATAATTAATGTTGATATCTCCAACCTTATATTCGTTCTTCTCCAGGTCGCCGAGATATATTATATCTGCGTGTCTGTGTTCGAGGGATTCGGTATTTTCGTTGATTACATCCGATACTACTTTACCGTCCACTAATTTTATTATTCTATCTCCGTAAAAATCGGCAAGTTTTTCCTCATGCGTAACAAGCACAACAAGACAATGCTTGGATATACCCTTGAGTATCTCCATAACCGCCATAGTATTCTTATCGTCGAGATTACCAGTCGGCTCATCGGCAATGATAATATCAGCGCCTTTTACAAGCGCGCGCGCAATACCCACTCTCTGCTGTTGTCCGCCCGACAAAGTATCCGGTCTGCGGTTTTTATACTTTTCCATACCGACAAGGGACAGGGCGTATTCAATTCTTTTGTTAAAATCCGCTTTTTCGGTTAATCCGGCTAGCTTCAACACAGCTTCCAAATTTTTATATACCGTTATATCGCTTATCAAATTATAGTTTTGGAATATATAACCTATTCTTCTGTTGCGGATAACATCCCATCTTTTTGCGTTATAATGCTCAATCTTTTCATTATCCAAGGATATTGCGCCGCTGTCTGTTCTGTCCAGTCCGCCTATCGCGTTAAGCAGCGTTGTTTTGCCGCAGCCTGACTCACCGAGTAGCACAACGAGTCCGGTGCCTTCAAGAGTAAGCGAAATATCGTCCACCGCGTGAATTTCGTTGGGACGACCTCTGTTAAAATATTTTTTCAAATTATTAATCTTTAACATAATCAGACCTCCAACAGCGAATTCTTAACGGTGTATTTGAAGAATTTCTTATTAAAACGCGCCGCATTACTGACGGTTACGAAC
>SACC01000577.1 GCA_009928745.1 Clostridia bacterium | reverse complement strand
GTATCCGTATATGTCAAGCTTATGCCCGGCTATTATATAATCGGTTTTTTCGGCGAGAGCCTGTTCATAATTACCGAGAGGGCAATAGTCGAGAGATATAATTTTTTTACAACCGAGACATATAAGATGGTGCTTGTGTACCATGCTGTTGAATTCGTACAACGCTCCGTTTCCTCCCGCAATGGTGAGCTTGACCACAAGGTCCTTTTCGCACAGCGTGTCGAGAGTTCTGTAAACAGTTGAAAAGTTTACGTTAATATTTCTGCCGAGCATTTCGGTAAAGATCTGCTCCGCGGAAACCGGCTGGTCGCCATGCTTGAGAATATCAAGTATTTCGACGCGGTGTTTTGTGTTTTTCAATCCGCACTTTTTAAGTTCTTCGCCGATATTATAGCTCATAATACGACCATGCCTTTCTTATTATATGAAAGATAATGCTTCTGTTTTTATGCGGCTTTCTTTTTTCTTTTACCCGACAGCGAACGCACCGCGTATGCAATGAGACAGCATATTACAGATAAAATGACTATAACCGCTCCCGAAGACGCGTTTATTTCGTAAGAAATCCAAAGCCCGCCGAAGCAGAAAATGTTGCCGATGATTACGGAATATATCATGCGCTTTTTCAGGCTTGAGGTGAATACCGCCGCGGTCGCCGCCGGGGCAGTCAACAGGGCGAGCACAAGTATAATCCCAACCACACGTATAAGCACGACCACCGTCATGGCGATGAGTATAAGAAGAAGATATTCGAGAAACGCTGTCTTCACACCTTTAATAAAAGCAAATTCCTCGTCAAAGAGATAAGCTTTCCAGTTGTCAAACAGAATTATTATGACAAGTATAACGATAACCGTAAGGGAAGCCGTAAGATACAGATCAGCCTTTGTTACGGAAAGTATGCTGCCGAAAAGGTATGAACTTAAATCAGGGGGATATCCCGGCATCAATGCAATGAACAAAATACCGAGCGCCATACCGAGCGACCAGAAAAGCCCTATGATAACGTCGGAATTAGCTTTTCCCTTTCTCTTGATGATACCTATACCCAACGCGGCGCATATCGAAAATAAAAACGCTCCTATAATAGGTTCGAAACCTAAAAGGGCTCTAGATTCGTTGAGTGATAGGATGCCAAGTCCCATCAGTTTTTCTATGGC
>SACC01000576.1 GCA_009928745.1 Clostridia bacterium | reverse complement strand
GTTAAAAATATTTTGAAAAATTCCGCAATATCTATATATAGTGTCAATTTGCATTATGAACATACAATATATAGATTGTTAAGCGGTGGACAGAAATCCCTAAGCTGCATCTACCCGTGCTTTACCTTACATTAAAATCGTTGTGCGGAAAACGATCAGAACCGCTCATAGCGGGAAAACATTTTGGACGTGAAAGAATATATGCTATAATTATATTTGCCATAGACAAGGCGATTGAATGAATCAACATTAAGCGTCGACAGAATAGAGCGTAAGCGCTTTCGGTCAGTTCGATGGCTTAATATGGTATAATAATCAATAATATTTTTAGAGGTAATAATGATTTTCGCTATATCGGATCTGCATCTTAACGCAAAGGGCGACAAGCCTATGGACATCTTCGGCGGCAACTGGGAAGGCTATCTCGACGCAATCAAAGCGAGTTGGACGGCTTCCGTAAGCTCCGAGGACGTCGTTCTTATCGCAGGAGATATCTCTTGGGCAATGAATCTTGACGACGCGATGAAGGATATACAAGCTATCGCCGCCCTACCCGGCAAAAAGGTAATAATACGCGGCAATCACGACTATTGGTGGAACTCGTACAACAAACTCACCCAGGCGCTCCCCGAAGGAATTTACGCGCTGCAAAACAACGCGCTGCGATTCGGCGATACGATAATCTGCGGTACGCGCGGCTGGGATATAGCGTCCGACAATTCTTCCGAGGAAGACAAGAAAATCTATGCAAGAGAGCTGATACGGTTGGAGCTTGCGCTCGAGGATATGAAAAAACTGAGAAAAGACGGCGACACCGTTATCGGAATGATCCACTATCCGCCGTTCTCCGTGCGCCGCGAGAACAGCGGCTTTACCGCGCTATTCAGCCGCTACGGCGTCGATAAGGTGGTATACGGGCATCTTCACGGCAAGGACGTTCTTGTCTACCCTTACGTCAAATTAGAGGGTGTGGAGTACTACCTTACCTCGTGCGACCTTGTCAATAACAAACTGGTCAAAATCGCTCAGTAATTTTTGCGCCGAATTTACCCCGCTTTGCATTTATATTATAATTATGTGTTCCTTATATTTCCGACTGTAATAGATCCCTCCGCTCGTCACACTCGGTCGGGATGACACTTAAGGAACCAATGAATAAATA
>SACC01000575.1 GCA_009928745.1 Clostridia bacterium | reverse complement strand
GTTCCCTTTACACCAATTCTTTCAATAGGAGTGATACACGATGGCTAAAAAGAACGAAAACACCACCGTCGCCGAAAAGCGAAAAGAATATACACCTGAAGAGTTTAAGAAGCTCGTTGACAACATGGCGCCAATAGGGCATCTTACCGAAAGAGCGATAGAGCAAAAGTGGACGAGAATGCAACTCGCCAACGAAATTGCGTATCGCGTAAAAACCGAAGAGCAGTGGCAAGTTATAGCCGCCTCTATAATCGCCGTTACAATTGCGAGGTAATGGTATGAGCTTTATTACAATAGGAATAGACCCCGGACAACACGGCGGTATCGTTATTCTGAACGAAAACGGAGATCCGATTTTCGCCGCAAACATGCCTCGCGTAGGCGACGTATACGATTACAACACAATTAACGCTATATTCGAAGAGTATAGTAAGGTTCCATCCAAAGTAGCTATTGAGCTCGTTGGCTTTATGGGCGCCGAAACCGCTAAGAACATATCTGACCTAGTGCACCACGCCGGAGTGCTATACGGACTTTCTATAGCACACTCGCTTCCAATTATACTCGCTCCACCTAGCGTATGGAAAAAGAAGATCGGCTTACCGCCAATCGGTATATCCTATGCAAAAAAGGGTGAAACCGGCGAGGATAAAAAGAAACGTGTAAACGAGAACGCTCGCAAACGCAGAGCAGCCAAAAACGTTTCCATTGAGCATGCTATTCGCTTAATGCCGAAGCTCGAGGAAACTCTTGGCTCAAAGATAAACGATGGAGTCGCTGAGGCGGCATTAATAGGCGAATATGTTAGACGGGTAATGTCTAATACCGACTAACACATAAAACGGCGCTGGGGCGTTCCTCCTTGCGTCTCAGCGCCATATTAAAGGAAGCGACATGAAAACAAAAACACTGTTGGCATATTATGCCATTACTGTAACCGTGGGTACGCTAATTCTTTTTTGGATGAACAAGTCTTTTGTTCTACCCTATATTGGCGTAGTTACCGCTTTAGCGATTGCAGCATATATCTTCGAGTTGCGAAAAACAATTACAGAACTAAAGAACTCGCTTGTTATTGAGGAAATGAATACGCGATGTTCCGAATACCTTCTAAATAGAGCCGAAAAGAGGTTAACCCAAACTATTTACCGTTGCAACGCGTGTAA
>SACC01000574.1 GCA_009928745.1 Clostridia bacterium | reverse complement strand
TAACTGAAAAGCTTATTTCCAGAATGGTCATACACTACAAAATAATCATCAAATTTTTCTTTGTATTTATTAAGCTCAGAAAAATCAAAGGTTTTCTTTTTTCTGAAAGGTCTATATTGAAATATCTTTTTGGTATGTTTGTCAAACACAAATCTGTAGCTGAAAACAATGTACACAGTTAAAAGCGCTATAGTTGAAAATATATAAGAAATAATAGGCAATGCACCATACCATTTAAAATTGTCTCTTTCCTGCAAAATTAAACCTATCAATGCTATAGAGCAAATGAGCGCAAAATTCAAAACTAAAATTTTTATTCCTGTTGAAACTGTTGAATAGTATTTGCCTTTTCTGACACGTAAATCCTCAAGAAGCATGTTTTTAAAAACAGAGGGAAATATTAATCGCACAGCAAACGGGGCTATAATAAGGCTTATTATTGCTGTTAATGTAATCCAATCTTTCATACTTTCCTCTTGATAAATTCATCCGCAATTATTCATTATTCATTATTAATTATTCATTTCTTAATTATTCATTCAATCTAATTCAATATGCTCTATTCCCTTTTTCTCTGAACGCCTATACAGCGTTATTTTGCTGCCCACCGTCTGAATGGGCTCCGCCTGAAGCTCATTCGCAAGCGTATTGATCATTTCCTTTGCCGCTTCCCCGCTGGATTCAAGCACGGTGACCTTAATCAGTTCGCGC
The DNA here is from genome assembly GCA_009928745.1 of Clostridia bacterium. Classification (GTDB taxonomy): domain Bacteria; phylum Bacillota; class Clostridia; order Christensenellales; family CAG-1252; genus SACC01. Next base: position 458 of record SACC01000574.1, on the reverse strand, counting down.
GCCTCCAATGCCGAGGACAGCGTGCGTATCATGTTTGTGGTAATTCCGCCCTTTCCCACCTGCGTCACAGGCTCGATTGCGTTTGCCATGCCGCGCAGTTTGCTTCTCTGTTTGCTTGTAAGCATATATGTCTGAATTCCTCCATAATTTCAAATTTAATCGAGCGCTTAATAACGGCGCAGATACGAGCAAGACGAGGAAGCCGAGGATTTACGACGGGAGCGTACTTCAAGTACGTGACCTAAGTAAACCGGAGACTGACGAAGTATTGCGAAGTATATCCGCCGTTATTCAACATATTCGAATTCGACTTCGCCCACAACCACAATATCCCCGCCCTTTATTCCCGCCTTCTTCAACTGGTCGAATACGCCGTTAAAGCGGAGCTGCTTCTGGAAATAGCGGGCGGGCGAGAGACGAAATCCGAGATCAACGGGAATTTCGAGTACATCGTTCCC
>SACC01000573.1 GCA_009928745.1 Clostridia bacterium | reverse complement strand
GTGTAGCACCCTTTTTTCGCGTTTGCAACAGAAATATTATGGAAGCAAGCCCCGAGCGTTTTTTATGGGATTATACCTTGAGAGGCAGTCATTTCCCGAAAAGCGTATCAAGAGGATACGAACAACGGGAGAAGACGCGTATCCGGCGTTAAAAACTACGAAAACCGCCGTTGCGGCGTTAAAACGGAGAACTTGTCCATTCTGCAAAAGATATATGGAACTTTTCTTGCGTATCGCTGCACTGTAATATTAAAAGGTGTTTTCGGCGTTTACAATTTCGGAAGCTGCCGCAAGGAGGGGAATATGAAAAAATTATTCAAAGTAGCAATCTGCTCGGTATCGATAATTCTTATAACGGTTGTCTTTGCTTCCTGTTATCCAATAAAAGCGAACAAGGTGTCGCTTGAAAAAATTGAAATGACGGTGGAAGGACGCGAGCTTGCGCTTATGTCTTCGGAAAACCGTAATTCGTTAGCCGCACTCGGCAGCGAAATATTGAAAAACGCGTATAGCGGTGAAAATATCTTAATCTCGCCCTTATCGATATATTTAGCGCTCGCAATACTTGCGAATTCCGCCGCGGGGGACACGCTTGACGAAATGCTCTCCGTTATGGGGTTAAGTAAAAGCGCTCTCAATACGTATTGCGGCCATTTATACGGATTGTATGCCGAAAACGCGGATAACAAAGACGTAGTTAAGCTCGCGAATTCGATATGGTATGACGGCGATAATAGCTTATTTGTACCCAAAGCCGAGTTTCTTGACGCTAACGCCCGCTACTACGGCGCGGAAATATATAGCGCGCCCTTTGACGAAAGAATGCTAAAGGATATCAATAATTGGGTCAAAAAGAATACCGAAAAAATGATTGAAAAAATGTACGACGCATTGGATCCGAACGCGGTTATGATACTGCTTAACACGCTTGCGTTCGAAGACAAATGGGACGAGGCGTTTAAGGATACGGATAGCGGCGGTTTCGCCGATTTCGGCGGCAACACAGACACTGCTGAGTATCTTAAACGAACGCTTGACACAGGCTACTACGACAGCGGCAACGCAAAAGCGTTCTGTTACCGCTTTAAGAACTCGCGCTTCGGATTCCTCGGAATTTTGCCTGACGGCGATATCGATTCCTATATCGAAACCTTTAACAGCGAAGAACTGC
>SACC01000572.1 GCA_009928745.1 Clostridia bacterium | reverse complement strand
GATATATGGGATCCCTGTAATAAGTCCAGAAAAGATGTGCGAGATAAAGTTTGAGTATATAATAATTGCAAGCTCACATGGTGTTGAAATAAAGAGACAATTATTAGAAGAAATAGGCATTGCGGAACATAGAATAATTGATTTTTACCGAGGGGGTATGTTCGACGGAAGAGTCGCACGCCACGCCAACCGTGAGGACAGAAAGATTAAAATGTTCGGAATCCAGATAGACACTGTCAGCGATATGGTCTCCTTCGGCATTGCTCCGGCGGTTATTGCTTACATATACGGACTCAATAAATGGTACGATATTGTTATACTTATCTTTTACGCATGCTGCGGCGCCATACGGCTGGCGTATTTCAATACTCAGGCGATAACCGAGACCAAGGATTTGAATCTCAAACAGTTCACCGGTGTACCGATACCGGTAATTTGCTTTGTGCTGCCGCCGCTTACATTGCTCATGACCTTTGTCGCTCCGGGAGTTATGTCTTGGGTTATGAAGGTATCTTATCTCATACTCGGGACAGCTTTTATCGTTAACGTAAAAATAAAAAAATTCGGGCTTATCACGGCGCTTATTATTATTACGGTCATGCTCGCAGTGGTTGCGGGGCTTCTGCTCTGCGGAAATGTAAAAACATTTACATAATTACAATTATAATTATGAAACCTTTCTGCTTGCCGCAGCGTAATATATAAAGTATAAAAATCGAATCGTCCGTTTGTATTGTATTGCATCAGGAAAGAGAATTTCATATGAAAAGTACACGTAACAGAATAATCGTAATCCTTATCTGTTCGGCAATGGTTATGCTTGCAATGTTGTTAGCAAGAAACATAGGCGGGGGAAATGGTGATATAAGCAAAAACGGTGAAAGCGAGGAAGTCTCCTCATCTGACGAAACTTCCGAACAATCACAGCCGTCGGACGAGCCGTCAGATGATCTTTCCGACGAAGCTTCCGGGCAGCAGTCGGAGGAGTTGTCGAACGAAATATCGTCGGATGAATCATCGTCGCAAATAGAAGAATCATCCGAAGAATCAACAGATACATCAGCAGATGAATCATCCGCGGAAACATCGGTTGAAATATCGGACAAGCTTTCAAAAAAAGAAAAGCCCGCATATATACAAAAGCAGGATGGCATAAAATATATCGCCTTCACC
>SACC01000571.1 GCA_009928745.1 Clostridia bacterium | reverse complement strand
GTCATATATTTATCTTCTCCGTAACTTATCATGACATTACGGAGATATTTATTGAAAGTTATCTCGATGCCTTCGATTTTTTCAAGAATCGAAATGGGTATATAGTCAACCAGAAATATTTTGATCCATGTATACTGAGCTTCATTATACCAGGGTTCGTCGTTTACATACATGGAAGGAAGGCTTTCCTCCGCGCCAAAAGAAAGCATGGAGTTTGACGTCATAATAATCAGCAAAACCGCAAAGCACGCACACACCGTTACGGCTGCCGCTATTTTCTTCATAAATTATCCTTTCTTCCGTTCCGTGTCATTATACTCTAAATATTCGAAAACAAATCCGACAGAAAAATCCTTCATCGCCTCATAATGATTCTTTATAATACGCGACGGCAAGGTCAACGACTTTTCCGTAACTTTTTGTTCCTTCTTCCTGACCCTGTGATTTTAAAAACGTGTCATTTACCGCCGTGCTTATCTCAGAAGCGGCCGATTCGCGATATTTATCAAAAAACCTGCTGTATGCGATCATTTCGTATCTGATTCTTAAATCCGTTTTATCCAGAATTTTATTATAAGCTTCTTTGTCGGCGCTGTATAACGCTCCCGATACATATTCAAACATATTCAAATAACCGCTGTAGCGAATATACTTATTTTCACTGCCGATACAAACAAGAAAAGCCATGAAATTCGCTTCATCTTCTCTGGCTATTCCGCGCTGATGAGACATCTCGTGTGCGGCTGTAAAAGGCAGCGTGTAGTCGGGAAAATTAATATTTATATTGGCTTCACCCGTATAATAAGTGTAAACACCCGAAATATGTGTATAAGTCATAAATTCGGAAAGCACGATATATTTCACATTGGAGCGCAGAACAGGCAGAAAAGGATACTTTGCAGCCGTGATTTCATAAGATTTATTCAACAATGCATTCATTTCGGATAAAGCAAACGGTTTAACCGATAACGAACCGTATCTGTATTTTATATCCGGAACAAGCTCATGAATTTTTTCAAGCAGGATTCCCGATGTGTCGTATAATTCCTCCGCAGATACATTTTGCCTAATGATACCGAGTTTATTTTCCAGAGGAGTCCCCTGATAGGATACTGCGAACCCCAATACAAACAAAGAGTAAAACAGTGTTACGGCCGAAAACAGCGAGCAAATATAACG
>SACC01000084.1 GCA_009928745.1 Clostridia bacterium | reverse complement strand
CTACTAAGGTTACGCGTACCGCGCTCCAAAACGCGTCAAGCGTAGCTTCAACCCTTCTTACAACAGAAGCGCTTGTTGCAGATATTCCCGAAGCTCATCCTGCTCCGATGATGCCCCAAGGCGATATGTACTAAGATAGATAAAAATATATAATTTATTTGAAAAAGTTGAAAAACTTATAAATAAAAAGGTTAAGCATAAAAACTTAACCTTTTTATTATTTATTTTTCTTCTCATTGCAAAACAATATAAAAACACTAACTTCAATAAGGCATAGCTATGTCTCTATCTTATTATTCTGCCGCTTTCTCCTCCGGAATTTCAGCTTCTACAGCTTGTGGGGCTACCACTTCCACTTCCACTTCTTTGGGAGCCTCCTCTACTTTTTGCTCTTTTGCCGCTTTCGCAGGTTTATCAACTTTCTTTTCCACTGCTTCTACGGGTTTTACATCAAAAACTTTGTTGATAAAACTAAGAATATCCGAATAAACTTCTTCCTTATTGGTCTCGTTAAGTATTTCGTGACGGGCTTCGGGGTATAATTTGAATTCGGTCTTAGCCAGTCCTAGCGTCTTATATTCTTCATACAGCCTTGTTACAAGTTTGCCGTCTGCGCCTACGGGGTCTTTGTCGCCGCTCACAATTAAAACGGGTAAAGTCTTTGGTATTGCATTAAGTCCGTCAAGCGTGTATATCTTACCTAATCCCTTAAAGAAAGACACCTGAAAACCTAGCGACATTGCAAAACGGGCGCCGCAGAAAGGATCTGCAATATATTTTTTGCTAACTTCAGGATCTCTTGATAACCAGGCAAAAGCCTGTTTTTCAGCGGCAAAAGGTTTATCATACGCGCCGAAGCTCATCTTGCCGATTAACTTAGCAGGCTTATCGTTGCCGAACAAATATGCTTGAATCATCGCAATAGCTTTGCCGATTTTGGTCAAAGGTATATTCATATAAGCCGAACCGCTAAGCACTACGCCCGCAATATTAGCTCCGTTCTTCTGTATATAGCCTTGTGAAAGGAAAGAGCCGTAGCTGTGTCCAAGGAGCAGTAAAGGAAGTTTGTATTTTTCTTTCGCATATGCGGTAAGATGAATCATATCGGATATCGTATCGCCGAAGCTGTCTCCCTCAACAATGCCTCTGTTGTCATAACCGCAGGTTTTGCCATGACCGCGATGGTCGTCTGCAATTACTATATAACCGTTATTGTTAAGATATGTTGCGAAGTGGTCATATCTTGGGCAATGCTCTCCCATACCATGCGCAATCTGTACTATACCGATAGGTTTCTTAACCTCGTCCCATAAATAACACGCGATTTCGGTTCCGTCAAAGCTTTTTAGCTTAAATTCTTTCATTATAACCTCCATATAGTCAATATAAATTTATTTTACAATAAATATATTATTTTTTCAATAGCAAAGCGAATTATTTTAACATTTTTTTTATACTAAACATAAAACAGATTAGAGGTGGCTATGAAAAGTATAGTTTTGACAGGCGGAGGCACAGCCGGGCATATAATGCCTAACATCGCGCTTTTACCATCCTTGAAAGAATATTTCTCGAATATTTATTATATCGGCGAAAAAGGTAAAATGGAGGAAAAAATTGCAGAAAAAGAGGGATTGCCTTTTTACTCTGCCCAGTCTATAAAACTGGTACGGGGCAAAATCCTTACCAATCTAAGAATACCATTTGTTATGGCAAAAGGGATAAAAGCTGCGAAATTAATACTTTCAAAATTAAAGCCCGATGTGGTGTTTTCTAAAGGCGGTTATTGCGCTTTGCCTACGGTGTTTGCTGCAAGGAGCCTGAAAATACCCGTAGTATGTCACGAATCGGATATGACAATCGGCTTAGCTAACCGCATCTCAATGCCGTTTTGCGCGGCGTTCATAACCTCTTTTCCCAAAACCAGCGAAAAAGGAATATGTCTTGGCATGCCCGTCAGACAACGGATTTTTGAAGGTAATCCGCAGATAGTGCGCAACCTATTCCGAATACAACGCCCAATTATACTGTTTTTGGGCGGTAGTCTGGGTGCAAAAGCCATTAACGACTGTCTGGAAAAAACGCTTTCTGCGCTAGGCGATTACAATATATTGCATATTAAAGGAGAAAAGTCGCTAAGACATCAGGAAAATTATTTTGCAATAGATTTTGTAGACAATATTGAAGACTACTTTGCAGCAAGCGATCTCATCGTTTGCCGCGCAGGCGCGTCCACACTTGCCGAGTTAACGGCGCTTGGCAAAAAAGTATTGGCTATTCCACTGCCTGAGGGCGCTTCGCGAGGCGATCAGGTAGATAATGCCGCGTATTATAAAAAGCTGGGCTTAATCAACGTATTGCCTCAGGAAAAACTTACTCCTTATAACCTTATGTCTTTTATCAGCGATGCCGTTTTCTCTCCTTCTCCTCAAAAGGTTTATGATAAAAAAACTCCCGAAAAAATAGTACAAGAGATAGTTTCGCATTGCCGCTAAGCAGCTTGGAAAAATTACTATTGGAAGTTAAAAGTAATAACATATAAATCACAGTACTTAAGTACTGATATGTAATTTATTTAATTAGTAGTTCGTTTTTGCAGTACAAATATTATGTACTATCTTATTATTTTTTAATGTAAAGGCGCAAATACCAAATTTAAGAAAATAAAGTTTGCAGTATGTTCTTAATGCTGGTTTTGTTATATTTTGACTTATCTTACGATATATGTTCTGCGGTCTCTAACGTTGTGCTATAAGTATATAACGGGGAGGAATTTATTATGAAAACCCTAACAAAAGGACTTATTATAACGATACTTTTATCAATCAGTTTATTTTTCGGCATTACTTATGTAAATACATATGTTAAAGGGGCGCCCAACACAACATCAGAGCAAGTGAATACTTTGCCGAGCAATAACAACAATAACGAACAGCTCCCGCCGATAACCGAACCGGTGGTTACGCCATTTTATACCACGCTGCCACGCTTGGCAAAAGAGCTTAATCTCGGGGAAAAAATAAACAACATCGGGGGTTACGGCAAGGAAAACGTAAAGAATTATCATGTTATCGGCAACAGCATTTACATAATATTCGAGACCGACTCAGACTCTTGCGATACCCACGCCAAGGCAACCAATATAGCGGTAGCGAAAATGACATCTACCGGTACGCTTCTCTCGGTAAATACGCTACAAAGCGCGGTTAATGAAAGTTTTGCGGCATCATGTCTATATGATAACGGCATAATGATTGTCGCAACTCACAGCAATGAAACGGTAATATATACTATAACTACAGAATTATTCAGCTCAAAACTAGTATTGCCTTATATCTTTTCCGAAAGTATTTTGCGTTATATATATCCTTATAATCTGCTTATTACATCATACGACAACAAACTAACGGTATTTGCGCTTAACGCCGATTTGACAACGGCATTTACTCTTAACAGCGTCTTTGCCTCCTCGCTAACGCTGGTCGAATGCTTCTATATTGATAATTATTATCTATACGCTAATATCAACGGGAAAGGCTCGGTTATAAAGTTCAGCAGCAACGTTATTCTTAAAGTCACAGAAATTTGCTCAACTCCGATTGAAGAAATTATCCCGACGCAGAGCGGATATGTTATATCGACAATTGCGAATGGAATCGGTTATCTTAAATGGTATGACAGCAATTATTTGCTTAGCGCGTCCTCAACGCTTGCCTCTTGCACTAATATACGCATATCATTTAACGGTTGCGGCTATTTTGCGCTAATATATGGCGAAAACGGGCAAGGCAAGAGTTACTTTGTATGCCGTAACGGAGATATAGTATCACGCAACTTTACTGACTTTTCCAATATTAAACAAGTTACTAATATCGAAGTATATGAAGGTTATTTATACATTACCGCTATCACATACGGCGCCAATAATACCGCTGTTGTCTTTTCATATGACGGCAATCATTTTTACGCTACCGCGCTTCAGTCTGTTGTCGGAGTAAGCACCACAAAAGTTTTTGGCTTCAAGCACGGCAGCACAATATATACCTTATATACAACTACGCTTGCCTCCGGTCAACATCTCTCTAACTGGGGAGACCAAGATGTTTTTATTAAACTGTCTGGCAATTAAAGCCGTGCCGCCATCCAACCCGCATTAAGAACAAAATAGTCGTTCCCTATCTTCAATTGCAAAAACCGCTATTTTTTGCATACTTTTTCCCATTAATTGTAAAATCGGTATTGACATATCTCTTTTTGATGTTATAATAATAAAGATAGTACAAGCCGTATGGCTTTTTATTAATTTTTTTATAAAGGAGATTTATCAATGAGAAAAGCTTTTATTTGTCCGAGTAAGTATGTTCAAGGTGAAGACGAGTTACTTAATTTAGGTTATTTTGTCAAGACTTTCGGCAACTCCGCGCTACTTATCGCGCATCCTGATGATGTCAACCGCGTAAAGGCTAAGCTAGACGCAACAGCTAAAAAGTACGATGTGACTTTTATTGCGAGCAACTTCCATGGCGAGTGTTCAAGACAAGAGGTTGCAAGACTTCAAGATGTAGCTAAAGCCAATAAATGCGCTTGTACAATAGGTCTTGGCGGCGGCAAAGCGATAGACACCGCGAAGTGCGTTGCAGAAGGCGAAGCGTTGATTATTGTTCCTACAATCGCAGCAACGGACGCTCCTACCAGTCACTCCGCAGTGCTTTACACTCCTGAGGGCGCATTCGACGATTACGCATATTACAAAGCTAATCCAAGCGTTGTCCTGATTGACACGACCATTATTGCCAAAGCTCCTACCCGCTTCTTAGTGTCCGGTATGGGCGACGCGCTTTCAACTTATTTTGAGGCGAGAGCGACTCATAATTCTTATTCCAATGTTAATGCAGGTCTTCCTTGCGGTTTCCGCGAGGGCTATACTCCTCCTGCCAAAGGCACCAACACAGCGCTCGCGCTTGCGAAGCTTTGCTATGAGACACTACTTTCCGACGGCGCAAAGGCAAAAGCCGCTTGCGACAATAATATGGTTACACAGGCGCTCGAAAATATCATTGAAGCGAACATTCTGCTATCTGGTCTCGGCTTTGAGAGCGGCGGCTTAGCCGGCGCACATGCAATTCATAACGGTCTTACATTACTTGAAGGCACTCATAAATATTTCCACGGAGAGAAAGTTGCTTTCGGTACAATCGCGCAGCTTGTGCTTGAGAACGCTCCCGAAGAAGAATTGTATGAAGTCCTTGAATTCTGCCTGACAGTTGGTCTTCCCGTTTGTCTTGCCGATATCGGCGTAGACAGCATCTCAGACGAAGAGCTTATGGCTGTTGCTCAGAAATCTTGCTTAGCTGAAGAGTCCATACACGCTATGCCTTTCGCTATTACTGCCGAAGCAGTAGCTGCTGCTATTAAGACTGCTGACACAATCGGCGCAGATTATAAGGGAGGTATTTGCTAATTATGAAGAAAATAATTAATGCTCCGGAGACCGTTGTAATAGAGATGTGCAACGGTATTGCTCTTGCTCATCCCGAGCTGGAGTTCGTTAAGAAATTCAAAGTTGTTAAGAAAAAGGTCGTTGACCAAAATAAAGTCAGCTTAATAAGCGGCGGCGGTTCGGGTCACGAGCCCGCTCACGCAGGTTTTATCGGCAAGGGTATGCTGGATGCAGCAGTATGCGGCGATGTTTTTGCATCTCCATCACAGATTCAGGTATATCAAGCGATAAGAGCGACAGCTAGCAAAAAAGGCACTTTGCTTATTATCAAGAATTACAGCGGCGATATGATGAACTTTAAGAACGCCGCGCATCTTGCCTCCGAGGACGGCATAAAAGTTGACTATGTAAAAGTAGACGACGATATCGCGGTTCAGGACAGTTTATACACAGTAGGCAGAAGAGGCGTTGCAGGTACAATATTAGTACACAAAATCGCAGGCGCGGCAGCTGAAAAAGGCAAAGATCTTGCAGAAGTTAAGGCTATTGCAGAGAAAGTTGTCGAGAACGTCCGTTCAATCGGCTTTGCGTTTACTTCATGCACCGTACCAGCTAAGGGCAGCCCGACTTTTGAACTTGGTGAAAAGGAAATGGAATACGGCGTAGGCATTCACGGCGAGCCGGGAATCAGACGCGAAAAAATCGCAACGGCAGACGAGCTTGCTAAGAGAATGGTTACCGCCCTTCTCAAGGATCTCAAGATTACAAGCCGCAGCAAAAAAGAAATCGCTATCTTAATCAACGGCTTTGGCGCAACACCGCTCCAAGAG
>SACC01000570.1 GCA_009928745.1 Clostridia bacterium | reverse complement strand
GACAGCTTTTCAGTTGTCTTTATAATCAATAATAATTACAGAGTTATTCCGACTTTTGCTCAACCGAGCGTATAGCCCATTTCTGTATCTGGACTCTGGTTTTGTCGCCGCTCGTTTCGATAAGAATGTTGTCTTCCTTTACCATGATGACGATACCCACAATTCCGCCGACGGTTGTTATTACATCTCCGCGGGAAATGCTTTCACGCATGGACTGGGTTTCACGCTGCTGCTTTTTTTGCGGTCTTATCATGAAAAAGTAAAATACAGCGATGAGTACCACAAACGGCGCGAACATACTTACCATAGACCATAAAGAAGCGGTAGGTGTACCGGTGTCCGCTGCGTCTTCAAGCATTCTGATTATTTCATTCATATAGATATTCCTTTCTTAGAGGCGTTTTATTCTTTTAATATTTACACATCGTTTTGTTGCGGTGTCGACATCAAATAGGACGCCGTTAATTTCGGCTTTCCCCGTACCTCTTTCAAAGCGTTCGTGAACGCCGGTTATAAATTGCTTTATCACCGTCTCTGCCTTTACTCCGAGCACGGTACCTTCCCTGACTCCGCACATACCGATGTCCGTGATATAGCCGCTGAAAACTTTCAGTAGACTGGCAAGGCTCTCAGCAATGCCCTCGATAAACCCGATCAGCACCGGCGTCGCGCCAAACGCGGCGGTCAGGTAGAGCGGAATGATGGGATAAACCATTTCCGCGCTGATATCAGAAAAAAAGCTTTTATTTATATGTGGATAAACGAGGAATATCAACATAACGGTTACGGACAGGAAATATTAGAAAAGCTTCTTGATTTTATTTTTTACGGAATACATACAGAAGTTTTACTGGCAAACGCAAGAAATTGCGAAAAAGCAGCATACCGCATATTAAACACCAACAATTTTGAAATATATAATTATGTCCCGAAGAAAAATCCCGAAAGTCCGGATACTCTGGTTCAATTCCGAATGACTAAAGCAGCTTATTACAGCAGTCATCCAAAAGCGGAATGCGAATATAACTATACACCGCCGGAAAAGAAGAAAAGTCCTTACAGCTATTCTCACCCAATTCGTAAAATCGACAGCATTATATATAAAAAGCAACCGACGGGTTATTTATGCGGACAAGCGGTCGTCGCCATGCTTGCGGATGTATCGGTCGATGAGGTTATCGA
>SACC01000569.1 GCA_009928745.1 Clostridia bacterium | reverse complement strand
GATATATGTTTATGCTTGCCTATCAGATGGGTAAAAGCTTCGCCGAGAACGGAATGACCGACCTTCTGATATTGTTCGCCGTAATCGGCGGCGTGTTCTTTACCTTTCTCAACAGCATAATATCGAGCTTCCATTTTATCTTCAAGTCCAAGGACACCGATCTGCTTTTGGCTATGCCGATAAGCCCCTCGGTCGTCGTCACTACGAAGATGCTTGCCGTTTTGGCGCTTCTCTATATCTATGTCGCGCCGGTATATATCCCGTTCTTCACGGTGTATTTTATATTCGCGGGCGTAAATGCGGCGATGGTTATATACGCCGTTCTCGGCTTCTTCCTGACGCCGCTTTTTGCGCTGGCGCTCGGATTGCTTGTCGGAATGCTGTTGAACAGCTTGAACAGTTTGCGCTTTGCTAAACCGCTTTATATTGTTTTTATGCTGGCATTCATAGTGTTCGTAATGGTAATATCGAGTAATCCGCAGCAGGCCATGGCGTTTTTATCCGGCAACAGCGCGAACATAGTAAGCGTTACGGGCGCCGTATATTTCCCGTATTATCTGTTGTCTAAGGCGGTCAAAGAATCAAGCGCGCTCTATTTCCTCGCTTACGTTGCGGTCAACGCAGTCCCTATAGGGCTGCTTGTCGCCTTGTGCTCCAAGTTCTATGTCAAACTCGTAAGCTTTTTCTCCCGCTCGCAAAAGACGAGAAAATTCGAATACAAGGAAGCGGCGAGCACGAATCTTATGGGGATACTTGTGAAGAAAGAGCTCAAAAGGCTTATTTCTTCAACGAATTATCTTATCAATTCCTGTATCGGCCCGCTGATACTCATCGTAATAGTCATTATTAATATGGTCAACGGCGCCCTTAGCGCTATGCTCGGCGCGCCGATTACCGTCGTCGCGATGCTCTATATCTCGTTCACGGTGCTGCTTAATTCCCCGCTTGCCGTCAGTATCTCGCTTGAGGGCGAGAGCTTTTGGATATACAAGAGTATTCCGGTAAGGCCCGCGGATATAATCAACGCGAAGCTTGTTATGCAATTAATAATCTTTTTGCCGCTCTCAATAATAGGAATGATATTGTTATGCGTGGCGATCACCGTACCATTGATCCAGCAAGGCAACTTTACGAAAACTTTCAATCTTAACGCTTCTAACGCTGAGAAAGAAAGAAAACTTAAG
>SACC01000083.1 GCA_009928745.1 Clostridia bacterium | reverse complement strand
CGATATAATACGATGCGCGCTTAACGAAGGCAAGACCGTATGTATACCTAAAGTAAACGGCGAGCATATGCAGGCGTTTGTAATTGACCGCGCCACGGTATACAGCAAGAACGGCTGGGGAATAGACGAACCGGTTACCGATGTTGTTTTTCCCGCTAAAAATATTGAGCTGTCTATTATACCGCTCGTAGGCTTTGACAGAAGACTTAACAGACTGGGAAGAGGAAAGGGATTTTATGATAAGTTTTTGAGCGGACTCCCGTGCAAAAAAATTGCGCTGGCGTATTCCATTCAGGAAGAGGAGAGCATTGTTATAGAAGAACTGGATGTCAGAGTTGATAAGATAATAACTGAAAAGGAAATTATCGGATAATTATTGCGGTAGCGCGGTTGCATTATTGATTACTTAAAAATGCTACTTGCAAATGCTATATCCGAATGATATAATTAATTATGAGAATTATTGCAGGCAAATACAGAGGACGAAAACTGAATACCCCTAACGGGCAGGATGTGCGTCCGACTAGCGACCGGGTGAGAGAAAATATCTTTAACATTATACAATGGCGAATTGCAGGAAGCGCTGTGCTTGACTTGTTCGCCGGCACCGGCGCGATGGGAATTGAGGCGATTAGCCGTGGCGCAACGGCTGTTTTTAACGATAAAGATATGAGTAGCGTAGCGCTTATTAAGGATAACCTAATATATCTAAACGAAAAGGCGGAAGTGTTCAATCTGGATTACGCTGCCGCGCTTTCGAGACTTAAAGGAAGACAATTCGACACAATATTTCTCGACCCCCCGTACGCGCTTGACGCGACGAATGTAATCAACATAATAAATGAGAATAAGTTGCTCAAAAAGAACGGTTTAATCGTCTATGAGCACAGCGCGGAAAAACAATACGAGTACACAGGTTTTACGGTGGCGGATTCCCGCAAGTACGGTACCGTTGCAGTCGATTTTCTGGAGGAAAAATGAAAAGTTGTTTAGTAACAGGTAGCTTTGACCCCTTTACGCTGGGGCATTTGGATATAGTAAAAAGAGCGGCAAAATTGTTCGACAAGGTTTATATCGCAATACTTGTAAATCCCTTGAAAAAATGTATGTTTTCGGTAGAGGACAGACTGCTTGTCGCAAAAGCGTCCACACAGGATATGGACAATGTAAGAGTTGTAAGCTATGCGGGAATGGCATCAGACCTTGCCAAAGAACTGGACATAAAATATCTCGTGAGAGGTATACGCAATAACGCTGATTATGTTTACGAATACGAGATGGCAGAATACAATTATATCAACGGCAAAGTGGAGACAATATGCTTATTTACCGATTCTAAGATGGATAAGGTATCTTCAACGGAAGTGAGGTTAAAGCTCGAATGCGGAGAGGATATAAAGAAATGCGTGTGTAAGGATGTAGCGGCAGTTATTGAAGAACTGTATTCCAGGAGGAACAAATGATAAATATAGAGGATATATTGAAAGAGCTTGAAGACGAGCTATTGAGCGGCAAGAAAGCGCTTTTTAGCGGCAAAATAGTCGCGGATACCCTTAAAGTAACCGAGCTGCTTGCCAAGCTTAGGGATACTCTCCCCGACAGCATCCAAAATTCCAGAAGAATACTTAACGAAAGAGAAGATATCATGAAAGAGGCTAATCAGCGCGCAGATATGATATTCCGTTCGGCGAAAGACAAAGCGGAGAAACTAACTAACGAGTCTTCAATAGTCCAGTCGGCGGAAAAAAGGGCAATGGAGATAGTTAAGGAAGCTGAGGCGTATCGCGATAAAATGTACTATTCGGTCAATACCAGCCTCGAAAGAATGTTGAAAGAGACTGAGACGACAATGGGCGACGCAATAATGCTTATACACGAGACACGCGAACAGTTAGCGGACAGGATTAACAAACTGAATTACCGTTCGGATAATGATTAGAGCGGAATAACCAGACATAACAACAAGCATATTACGAAAGCTATCACAGATTGTGATAGCTTTGTTGTTATATAGTATAGCGGCGGTACCTTGCACTTTGTGAGGTAGGTCAAAGACTGGATTGCTATACCTAGACCGCCGAAAGTGACAGAGAAGGCGACAAGCGGAGCGATTACCTTGATTGATGCGCCGCTTTGGGAAAGATAAATGCAGCCGCGCGTCATTTCAATAAGGCTGTAGCTTATGCCGCAGGAAAGCGTCGGAGGCAGCTTCACAAGGTTGAGCAAGAGTTCTAACCCCTTATCAACTAGCGGAAGCAATTTTATATCTGTCAGAATATCTCCGATAAGATTGAACAAAGCGATATAACTTCCCACCGTAAGTATTGATATTATTGCGCTGTATACGCTCTCGGATAATGCTTTGTCGTAACCTACAGGAGGCAGTTTAATCGCGCTTAAGGTATTAGCCTCAGTCTTGCCCCTATAAATAAAACCGTTAAGCAGTGTAGCGAGATAATGGCTGATCAAAATAATCAGACCCGCCTTGTAATTTATAAGTATTGAGCTGCCTACCGTGCCGAGAATGAATAGCGGACCCGAAGAAGAGGTGAATGCCGATACTCTTTTTGCCTCTTTTGAAGTAATCGCATTCATATCATAAAAATCCGCAATTAGCTTTGCGCCGATAGGATAACCGCTCATTATACTCATTATCAGTATGTATCCCGCGGGACCTGGCGAGTTGTAGAGCTTTGAAACGGGTTTTTGCATATAGTAAGAAATATTGCCGGCAACGCCAAGCGCAGTAAGCAGCTTGGTGAAAAAGAAAAAAGGAAAAAGCGCCGGAAGAACTGATATGGCGAATATCATCAATCCCTCGTTAATCGAACGGATATAGCGGGCAGGGTTAATTATTAGTGCCGCCATAATAATAAGTATAGGAATTAATAACAGTTTTTTCTTCATAGTAATTGTATGTAGAGGCAAAATGAATATTGACATAAATCATTATTTGTGATATTATATTTTAATTATGGCAAAGAAAAAAAAAGAAAGTGAGATTACAGAGATAAGCAGTAGCGAAGTTTCTCCGGATGTGGTAAAAAAGCCAATTAATCCGGAAGATTCTCTTACTCCTGCCGAGCGTAAACAATACCGCAGAGCGGTAAAGGCTTTAAGGCGCTCGGAATGGTTGGACGAATACTGGATTATTACAATTCTTGCGCTTGTGGTACTTGCGCTTATGATAACGCTTACCATAGGTAAAGCGATAAAAGACAAGAAAGACGAAGTTGAACAACAGCAGGAAGAAGACACCCTTGATCCTCTTGATAACAGCGACATATACAATATAAAAGAACAAATGGATATTATTTTATAAAACGCTACTAAGTTGGAGATAAGAATAGACGAAGCCATTCATGCGCTAAAAGCTGAGTGGCTTTTTTATACTGCTTCAAAATTATTGTTAAAACGGTTATTTCGAAAAAAATAGAGAAATTCTAAACTAATAATAGTTATTAAAATCTATAATTATTTTTTACAATAATCATACCGCTTGAGCCTTTTTGTTCGGTAAGCAAACGGTGTATGCGGAAAGCCTTCGCGTCAAGACGCGCAAGCGGGTTGTTGGAGTCGGCTAATTGTTGGTTGGAGGTAAAAAGCTCTCCGCATTCGGACAACTCGGACAAATAATCCGTATATAGAGAATTGATTGCCAGCACATTAAAATAGGGCTTGGAGTCTCTTGCAAAAGCGTGCAGCTCTTTAGTAATATCCAGCAATGCGTAAGTGATAATTCGTTGCAATCTACTTGCCGTATAGCGCTTAGTCTGTATCCCCTTGTTGAATTCGTGAAAATTAACTGAATTATCTGCATACTTTTTTATGCGGTTCTCGAGTCCTTCCGTAATATCGTAGAGCTCGGAAAGCTCTGCGGTATTCATGCTTTGCAACTTGTGCAGTATTATCGCCGCGTTATCATTATCGTTAAGATTTTTTATATCATTAATAACATAATCTGGTAATTTTTCTTTCAATGCGGCGATATCATTATTTTTTATGCAGGCTCTTGCTTTTTTGCTAGAAATATAGCTGTCAACCTCAAAGGAGTGATATCCTGCGCCCTCTCTTTTTATTGTAAAAGGGGTCAGCGTATGATTTTCTTGTAAAATGGCGCGGATATATTCGATCGCCAGCATGTTATTGGGAGCGTCAATGTCTGGAATTGCAATATTATGGGTATTTGCATACGCCTTAAAGGCGTTTGCCCGAGCCGCGGGGAAGGGCAGCTTTGTTAAACCTTCTTTAATATCTGCGCTGACTTCAGTCGGTTCGTTATTCATAAGACTGGCGATATTATTTAATAATCTTATATCTCCGCACTCAGAGCCAAAAGAGAGGTGTCCGTCGCCGCGAAGGGCGGCAAGCATTTTTACACCGCCTTTTGCGAAGTATTCGGCGTTGGAGAGCGCAAAAACTGTGGGTAACTCTATGACAATATCGGCGCCTCCTAGTATTGCGTGTTCGGCTCTTGTATATTTGTCAAGAATAGCAGGAAGCCCTCTTTGGGTAAAAGAACCGCTTAGGGCTATTATTGTTATTTCGTTTTGTAATTGTTCCTTTGTTTTGGCAATATGAAAAAGATGACCGTTATGAAGCGGATTGTACTCGGCGATTATTGCTGCAAAGCTTTTTTTAATATTGTCCATAAATGTATAAAAACCCTTGATTTTTATTTTGAAAAGTTATAGTATTTATTATAGTATGATTATACACTATTTTATATATTAATCAAATAGTTTTTAAGGAGAAGCGCAATGTCAAAATTGATGGAGAGCATTAAGCTTAAAGCAAGTATGTTGAACAAGCGTATAGTGCTTGCAGAAGGCGAGGAGCCAAGAATAATCCGCGCCGCCGCCGAAGTTGTCAGTAAAGGTATAGCGAGAATAACCCTTATAGGTAATCCTCGTGTAATTAAAGAAAAGTGTCCGGATGTTGCGCTTGACGGCGTAGACATAGTTGATATTGCCACTTCACCTGACCGTATTGCATATGCCGAGCTATTATTTGAGATGAGAAAAAGCAAAGGTATGACTATGGAAGAGGCAGAACAGACAGTCCTCAACCCCTTGTATTTCGGCGTGCTGATGATAAAAGCTGGCAAGGCTGACGGTATGGTAGCAGGCTCTATTAACGCAACAGGAGATGTGTTGCGCCCCGCGCTTCAGATAATCAAGACAGCTAAAGGTATCAATACGGTATCAAGCTGTTTTTTAATGGCTCTTCCCGAGGGCAGCGCATACGGTGAGGAAGGAGTAATGGTGTTCGGTGACTGCGCGGTCAATCCGATGCCCGATGCAAAACAGCTTGCTGATATTGCTATCGCGTCCGCTTCAAGCGCAAAATGTATCGCAGGTATTAATCCAAAGGTAGCGATGCTTTCCTTCTCTAGTAAGGGTAGCGCAAAGCACGACGTAGTTACCAAAGTTCAGGAGGCAACCGCGCTTGTAAAACAGCTTGCGCCTAATCTTGCAGTGGACGGCGAGTTGCAGCTAGATGCAGCGATTGTACCCGAGGTAGCGCAGCTAAAGGCGAAAGGCAGTTCGGTTGCTGGTTATGCTAATGTGCTGATATTCCCCGATTTACAATCTGGCAATATAGGTTACAAGCTGGTGCAACGGCTGGGAAATGCCGAGGCAGTCGGTCCGATATGTCAGGGCTTTGCCGCGCCGGTCAATGATTTATCAAGAGGATGCAGTGTAGATGACGTAGTAAGCGTTGTCGCAATTACTGCATTGCAGACAAACATATAGGAGGAAACATGAACATACTAGTTATTAATGCGGGAAGTTCGTCGCTAAAATATCAATTGATTGATATGACTGACGAAACAGTGCTTGCAAAAGGTATTTGCGAAAAAATTACACAGAAAGGTTCGGGACTCACACACGTCAGAGGAGAAAACAAATATGTATTACAATATGATATGCCCGACCACAAAGCCGCCCTTGAGATAGTATTACAGACTTTATGTTCGGAAGAATACGGCGTAATCAAGGATCTTAAGGAGATACAGGCAATCGGACACAGAGTGCTGCACGGCGCAGAGGATTATAAAGAATCGGTTATTGTTACTGACAAGGTACTTGAAGTATGCCATAAAAATCGCGAGTTAGGACCTTTGCATATGCCGGCGAATATTCTTTGTATGGAAATATGCAAAGAACTCTTGAATGCTCCGCAGGTTGCTGTATTCGACACATCTTTTCACCAGACAATGCCAGAGTGCGCTTACCGATACGCAGTTCCTGAAGAAGATTATGTGGAGTTGAGATTAAGAAGATA
>SACC01000082.1 GCA_009928745.1 Clostridia bacterium | reverse complement strand
GTACAAATGTAAGGGAATTGATAAAGATGTAAACTATATTGCCGAGCTTGCAAAGGCTAAGGGCGCGTCGCGTATTGTTATCGGCTTACCGATCAATATGGACGGCACCGAGGGTATAAGAGTTCAAAAATCGCGTGATTTCGCTGACAAACTCAAGGCGGTTACCGATATTGAGATAGATTACGAGGACGAGAGCCTGACTACGGTAGCGGCGGAGGAAGTGCTTATAGAACAGGGAATGCGCTGGGAAGAGCGCAAAAAGGTTATTGATAAAGTAGCCGCGGCAATAATACTAAGGTGTTACCTAGATCGCGTATGCGGTAAATAGTAAAGATTGGAGGATGTGGAGTATGTCAGATAAGATTATTAACGAGCAGGATGACGTTATAGTGCTGGTTGACCCGAACGGAAAGGAAGTGCGTTTTGAATTTGTGGACGTAATAGAACGCGATGATAAGATGTATGCTATATTGCATCCGCTCGACGAACTGGACGGTATTGAGGATGACACTTGTGTTATATTCAATATGGATGTTCAGGACGACGACAGCGTTTTGCTCAATCCGATTGAGGACGAAGCAGAGCTTAACGCGGTTTATGAGCAGTATGTTCAGCTTTGTGAGAGCGATTGCGATTGCGAAGAGGACGGAGAAGAATGTTGTGACGATGATTGCGAATGCGGTTGCCGCGAGGGCGGAGAATGCGGTTGTAATTGCGATAAAGAATAATTTACCGTTAAAAGGTAAGTAATATTGGAAAATTTGCAAATGTTTGGCAAAAATGTTTGCAAATTTTTTATTAATATGATAATATTATAAAGCTAAAAAGCACCTGTTCTTAGGTTGTACTGTTGCTCGTAAGGAGTTTATGCAGCCGCAAAAGGGAGCAGGGAAGTAAAAACAGGAGGTCATATTTATGGCAGTAGTAACAATGAAGCATTTGCTCGAGGCAGGAGTGCATTTCGGGCATCAGACACGCACTTGGAATCCCAAGATGGACAAGTACATCTATACCGCAAGGAACGGAGTACACATTATCGACCTAGAGAAGACGGTAGTCCAGATTGAACAAGCTTACGCATTCGTCAGAGATACCATCAACGAAGGCAAGAGCATATTGTTCGTAGGTACCAAGAAGCAGGCGCAGGAAGCAATACGCGACGAAGCATTGAGATGCGGTATGTATTATATCAATTCAAGATGGCTAGGCGGCACGCTTACCAATTTTAAGACAATACGCACCCGTATTGACAGACTTAACAAGCTTAATCAGATGGAAACACTGGGCGAATTCTCCTTCCTTCCCAAGAAAGAAGTTATAGGTTTATGCGCAGAAAGAGACCAGCTGGAGAAGAATCTCGGCGGTATTAAGAATATGCGTTCTTTACCCGATGTGCTTTTCGTAGTTGATATTGAGAAAGAACATATCGCAGTCAGCGAAGCAAGAAAACTCGGCATGCCGGTAGTTGCCCTTGTTGATACAAAGTGCGATCCCGATTTAGTTAATTATGTAATTCCCGGCAATGACGACGCAATCCGCGCAGTAAAACTTATCGCTGCAACCATCGCTAACGCGGTTATTGAAGCGCGCGAAGGTGTTCAGTTCAGCGTTGAAGAAGATGATGTAATAGTTGCGGATGTAGAAGACAAAGCAGATGTCGCAGCAGAAAGCGTTGCGGAATAATTGGAGGTTATATGTTTACAGCTCAAGATGTTAAAGAATTAAGAGAAAAGACCGGCGTAGGTATGATGGATTGCAAAAAAGCGCTTGAAGCTACCGACGGTAATATGGAAAAGGCTATTGAATTTTTGAGAGAAAAGGGCATGGCGACAGCGGCAAAAAAATCATCGAGAATCGCATCCCAGGGTATAGTTGACAGCTACATTCATATGGGGGGCAAAATCGGCGTTTTGGTTGAAGTCAACTGTGAGACAGACTTTGTTGCGAGAGCAGAAAGTTTTGTTACCTTTGTTCACGATGTAGCGTTGCAAATTGCTGCGGCAAGACCTTCATATATTGCTCCTGAAGATGTACCGGTAGCAGAATTAGAAAAGGAAAAAGAGATTCTTAAAGCGCAAGCGCGTAACGAAGGCAAGCCTGAGAAGATTATCGACAAGATGGTGGAAGGCAGAGTGCTGAAGTATTATAAAGATGTTTGTTTGCTTGAACAGGCTTTTGTAAAGGATCCGGATAAGAGCATCAGACAATATCTTAATGAGACCATATCCACAATCGGCGAGAAAATCACGATCAGAAGATTTACCTGTTATGAAATGGGACAGGGACTCGAGAAGAAAGTTGATAATTTTGTAGAAGAGGTCATGGGACAAGTTAATAAAATAAATTAAATATCAAGGGAGCACCGCAGGGTGTTCCCTTTTTTAATTACTATTAAGCGCTGAATATATAAAGTAAAATAATTGTATTTTTTAAGTAAAAAAATAGTTTTGCGCAATTTATTTACTATAATAATAAAAACTTATGTTATAATACTAATAATCAATTACATAAATACCGGAGGTTTTATGAAATCGAAGTACAAAAGGGTAATAATCAAAATTAGCGGCGAGGCGCTAAGCAGCAACGGCAACGCTCTCGATAACGGCATTATTGCCAAGGTTGTCAATGATATAAAAATCGTAAGAGATTTGGGAGTTGAGGTCGGGATTACAATCGGCGGAGGCAATTTTTGGAGAGGCAGGCAGGGAGAGCATATGGATAGAGCGACAGCAGACCATATGGGAATGCTTGCTACTGTTATTAATGCGCTTGCCCTGCAGGACGCTTTTGAGCAGGCAGGAGTTGCAACACGCGTTATGACTGCGCTGACAATTACGCGGGTAGCTGAGCCTTATATCCAAAGAAAGGCTATAAGGCATCTGGAGAAAGGAAGAGTAGTGATATTCGCTTGCGGTACAGGTAATCCGTATTTTTCCACCGATACCGGAGCGGCGCTGAGAGCTGCAGAAATAGGCGCGGAGATTATACTTCTTGCCAAGAATGTTGACGCGGTCTACAACTGCGACCCAAAGACCAATCCCGATGCTGTCAGGTACGAGGAGCTGACCTATCTTGACTTGCTATCCGACAGGCTAAAGGTTATGGATACCACGGCAATTACCTTGTGTATGGACAATAATATACCCGTTTTAGTCTTCGGACTCAACGAGGATAACAGCATAGTCCGCGCAATTACCGGACAAAAAATAGGCACTATTATAAAATAATTCTCTTGTCTCAAAAAGAGAAATTTGATATTATAAATGAGAGGTGATATTATGGCATACGATATTATTGAAGTTTTAGAATTATTTGACAATTACACAACAGCGATGGATAAGGCAATCGACAATTACAAAATTCAATTGCAGAACGTCCGCGCAGGGCGAGCTAATCCGCATATTCTTGATAAGATAACAGTCAGCTGCTACGGGTCGCATAGCCCCATTAACCAAGTGGCTAATATTAACGTTGCCGAGGCAAGGCTTATAGTTATCAGCGTATGGGACGTCAGTCTGCTTAAGGCTGTAGAAAAGGCTATTATTGACTCCAATATTGGTATCACGCCTAATAATGACGGCAAAGTAATCAGGCTTGTTTTCCCTGAACTAACACAAGAGCGTCGTACAGCGCTCGTGAAAGAGATTAGAGGGGGTTCGGAATCTACAAAAATTGCGCTGCGCAATGCCCGACGAGACGCTAACGAGCTCAACAAAAAGTATAAGAAAGACAATGTTGTAACCGAAGACGATTTTAAGAACATCGAAAAAGACATTGACAAGGAACTGACAAAGTATATCGATAAAGTTGACGAAATCTACAAGGATAAAGAAAGCGAGATAATGAGTGTATAACAGACTCTTATTGGCAAAACTCTACAAGAGTCGATAAGGCTTATCCAAAGTGAAGGCTCCGAATATACAATTGATGAATCCATACATATTGCTGACTGGGATACCGAGCTTGTGGCGCGCGCAGAATATTGCAATGCGTATCATTTAATCATATCAGGCTTTAGACTCAGGACAGCTCAAAGGACGGGGGCAATGGTTAATTATAAGATACCCGAGCATATAGCATTCATAATGGACGGCAACGGCAGGTGGGCTGCGTCAAAAGGCTTAGCAAGATCAAAGGGACATCTTGAAGGCATAAAAACTATGAAAAATGTAATTAGTATTTGCACCGCCATAGGTATAGAATATGTTTCGTTTTTTGCTTTTTCTACAGAGAACTGGTCAAGACCTGCCGAAGAAATTAACAATTTGTTCGATTATATCCGCAAGTTTTTGAAGCGCGAGGCGCAAGACTATCTTAAACAAAACTTTGCTGTCAGATTTATCGGCGATATGGACGGATTACCATCAGACATTGCGGCAACCTGCGCAGAATTCAACGAAAAAGCGCGTGTATCAAGTGTCGCCACTATATGTATTTATCTCAATTACGGCGGTAAAAGCGATATTGTCAACGCTTGTAACCGTCTGTTAAAAAAAGGTCGTGAAAGGGTAATCGAGACTGAGTTCGAGGCGGAATTATATACTCACGACATACCCGAGCCCGATCTTTTGATAAGGACGGGCGGCGAAATGAGGCTAAGCAATTTTATGTTATATCAGTTAGCTTACAGCGAGTTAATATTCACCGATTGTTATTGGCCGGATTTTAATAAAGAGCGGTTGGAGGAGATGCTTGCCGAATATGCGCTAAGGACAAGAAAATTCGGCGGCTAAATTTATATGTTGTTAAAAAGAAATATTACATCCTTTACATTAATAGCGATACTGTGCTTTTTCATATTTTTTACCAGACGTTACAGCGTGCACAGCCTTGATATAATTATTATGTTCTTCCTGATAATGGGAGGCTATGAGATGTATAAGGCGCAAAGCAGCGCGGGTTATTCGCCGCTTAAGATACCGATTATAGTTTTTGCAGTGGTTATTTATCCATTGTTTTTCTTCATAAAAGAGGCGGGGATTCTTGTAGCGTTACTGCTTTCTTCACTGGTTTTATTATCACAATTCACCTTCGATCACAAATATAATCTTGAGGATATCGGCGCAACGTTTATGATATTAATATATCCGATGACCTTTGTCGCTATGTTCTTGTCTATCAACCATTATGCAGGTAATTTGTTGGGAATACTTTTGATACTCGTCGTGTCGCTAATGACGGATACCTTTGCTTTGTTCACAGGGCTTGCTTTCGGCAAGCGCAAACTATGTCCGTCAATCAGCCCCAAAAAGACAGTTGAGGGAGCGGTCGGCGGATTTTTCGGAGCATTGTTAGGCGCAACTGCGCTATTATTGCTATTCGATGTATTTAGAGTATTCGACACCACACCTAATATCGGTATTACACATCTTTCGGATAAAATCGGCGTTAGTATAGTGTTGTATATAGTAATTGCATTTGTAATTGCTGCTACAACGGAGATAGGCGACCTTGCCGCCAGCTGGATTAAGCGCAAAGCAGGGATTAAGGATTACGGCAAAATTTTCCCCGGTCACGGCGGAGTAATGGACAGGTTGGATAGCTTAGTATTTACGCTTCCCGCAGTCTATATCTTTTTCTTGATATATAACGCGTTTTTATGAAAAGTATAGCAATATTGGGGAGTACAGGCTCTCTTGGCAGACAGGCGCTTGAGGTAATTGCCGAGAACAAAGAGAGATTAAAGGTAGTTGCGCTTAGCGCAAAGAGCAATTATCGACTTTTGATTGAGCAAGCGAGGATATTTAATCCGCTGTATGTTTGTTATCAAGGCGGCGAGGATATTAAAAGTGATTTGCCAGTAGGTACGGTGTTAATTAGCGGCGAAAATGCGCTGATTGAGCTTTGCGCAGTTGCAGAGTACGACACTCTGTTAAGTACGGTAGTCGGCATATCCGGCTTGCTTCCTACGATAGAAGCGGTTAAGCGGGGCAAAACTGTCGCGCTTGCCAACAAAGAGACTCTGGTGTGCGCAGGCGGATACATAATGCGGCTTGCAAGGCAATACAGCGCGCAGATATTACCGGTAGACAGCGAACACTCTGCGATTGCTCAATGCTTATGTTCGGGCAAAGCAAGCGAAGTTGAGAAGCTCATACTTACCGCGAGCGGAGGAGCGTTCCGCAATATTCCTATTGAATTGCTTGCGGAGCAGAAGCCTGAGGACGCGCTAAAACATCCTAACTGGGATATGGGCGCAAAGATAACGATTGACTGCGCTACGATGGTCAACAAGGGCTTTGAGGTTATGGAAGCAATGCATTTGTTCGATATGCCGATTAGTAAAATAGATGTTGTAATGCACATAGAAAG
>SACC01000568.1 GCA_009928745.1 Clostridia bacterium | reverse complement strand
ATGTTACTGGGTACGGTGCGGGTTATGTCGCCGGACTTCATATGGCACTTCCTTTCGTTATGCTTATTACCCGGTTGCATACGGCGTTTTCGCTTTTTTCTACGATTTTACAAATTTCTGCGTCGGGGTTAATTCTTTCATGCTTTACGCGTCCTTTCTTTCATAAAAAGTTTTGGGGTCTAAGTTCAGTATGTCGCACGCCATGAGGAATTCTTCTGCCGTGAATTTCTGTTTGCCTGATAGCAAATTAGATATCTTTGCGGACGACACGCCCATCTTCGCTGCCATAAAGGACTGCTTGATACCGCGATTTGCTAAGTATTCGTTTATCTTTCTGTTGACTGCCACTGTTTCACCACCTTCCTATTTTCCCTTCGATTTTAAGTGTCTGTATCCATTATACTCATTTTTTAAGAATTGTCAATACCTATTTGAAACTTTTTCTAATTTTTTAAGAAGAGCATTGACAAACGCTTAAATAAGTATTATAATGTAATTATCGGGAGATTATCACAAAAGAAAGGGGAAAAACAATGTCAAGGATAAGAATAGCGCAGACACTAAAGCGCCTGCGCAAGAATGCCGGATATACGGCGGGTGAAGTTGGTGAAAAGGTAGGCAAAAGCGAAAAAACGATTTCTGGGTGGGAAAACGATCGCGGACAGCCCGATGCGGATATACTAATGCAACTGTGCGATATATATAATGTATCGGACATATTGGCAGAATTCCGCGAAGACGAAAAAATCGCGTCCACCGGTGACGATGAACGCGATCAACTGCTGTTGGATATTAATTCGGCTATTCGCGGTATGACTTCCGCGGAACTGACGCGGTATTATCGGACTCATACCGGCAGCTTGCGGAATCCCATGTAAGAATAATTGACAGGGAGCAGCAACTTCAGGCTATGTCTATGCGGCTATTACCCGAAAAAACGGACGATATATCGGACACGCCCCCTAAAAAGAAAAATATCTTTCTTCGATTGTTAGGAAAGTAGCTATTATATAAAAATAGATATTTGTATAATACGCAACGCCTTTCTATTGCACCCCCTTGCCCCTTATTGCAATTACGCTTGCCAACCTGAAATAACCGCCCCCGTAGGCATGGTTTATTTCAACTTATCGCGCATAGGCAATACGTTTGCATCACTTTGCAATAAACTTAAAACACGCATATCTAC
>SACC01000081.1 GCA_009928745.1 Clostridia bacterium | reverse complement strand
AGTAATGTTTTAATTATTGCAATCTTTAACTTGATTAAATTTGTTTTGTCTTGCTTCTTCTGTTACGCGCTGATTGTTTTTTTGACATTAACACTGTAATAGTCTGTCTCACCTTTTTTCACCTCAACACGGTTATGGGAAAGAAATTTTGTTATGTGGTACATATCTATCCATATCTCTCCGCGTCCGCTATATTGACTTTCGTCGAATATAAGCTGCATTCCGAGATGCAAATGAGGCGGACAGCCCATGTTAGCGTTTTCCTTGCGGCTGTAACCGGTTACACCCAGATATCCTATTACCTGACCCGCCTCAATTGTGCTACCCTTTTGCACGCCCTCCGCATAGGGTTTGTTTTTTCTTAAATGCGCATAATAGTACGAACGTTTTCCGTCAAATGACCTTATTCCAATCCGCCAGCCGCCATACTTGTTCCAGCCAAATTCTGTAACCGTGCCTCCCTCAATTGCAATCATCGGCGTGCCTATCGAGCCCATCAAATCATGCCCGAGGTGCTTGCGTTTGAAGCCGTACGAGCGTGAAGCTCCAAAATCATCATAATGATTGTACCAGTAGCCTTTGGGGAATGGATGATAATTCTTTAAGCCGTATTGTCTTGTATCGTTAACCGAATATTCCCCGATAAACTGGGCAAAAATGGCGCGATAGCTTTCAACATAATATATATAATATTTGTTATCTCCGTAGAAATCTGAAATCTTCTTGCCTTCTTTGAGCTTGTGCACAAGATCCGAAAGCGCTTTCAAATCCTTTTTTACCTGATATTTGTTGCCGTTTTTGACAGCCAGATAGGCAAGCGCTTCGGCAAAGTCGAATTGCACTTCCTCGCTACCGTAATACTTAACATCATATTCATATGCGTTAAGCAGTATTTCGTATGGTACATTACAGTCTACCCATTTAATATACCCCTCTGCGTTCGCTTTGAGGCTGTATCCCGACAGTAAAACAATTACCGTTACACAAAAAAAAGCTATGAATCTTATTTTTTTCATAGCATTATTTTCTACCCAAAACTAATTAATATTCAGCAGATTTAGGAGATTAATTAGTTAAATATTTTCTCAGATATTTTATATGACTAAGAATATTGAAATACCTCTATCCCGATTATGTTAAAGCAATAGACCACGCATTTTGATATATCTCTCCCTTGTTAAGCGCTATTACATCTTGTTTGGTTGTTATATCATCAATCCTGTCGCCGTACGAGGGCATAGCCTGCCAAGGCTCAATGCAAATATAGGGAGCGTCCGAGCGCGGTTTATGCCAAAGCCCGAGGTATTTCATATCTTTATAATCTACACGCACACTCCTTTCGGTTATTGCGGAACGCAACGTTATTGCCGAACACATATCCTCAAAAAAGATTGCATCATCATCAAAAAGACTATGCGCAAGCGGTAATATTCTACCGTCTTTTAAGCTGTATGGGAACTTTTCTCCGCTTAGCAGGCAGGCTTTGTCAAACCCTATTCTCTTAAGCTGCGCAACGCAGTCAAACTCGAGATAATAATCAGAAAATTCTCCCGCGCCGTCAAGAGGCACATTGAATCCTGGATGACCGCCAAGACAAAAATATATTGGCTTTGACTGCAAATTTTCTACGTTATAGGTAATTACTATCGAATTATCTTTTAACTCGTATCCTACTCTGTACAAAAACTCAAAAGGATACTCCGCACGCGTCATTTCGTTAGATTTTAGCTCAAAAATCATGCTGTTATCGGTCTTTTCCACACATTCAAGGATAGAACGCTTGATAAAACCGTGTATGCCCATTTTGTAACTATTGCCCTCGTAGGTATATTTTCCGTCTTTCAGCCTGCCGTTAACAGGAAAAAGGTTGATGGCTCTTTCGTCCCAGTATTGCGGATCACCCTGCCAAAGGTACTCGGCGTCCGTATACTTTATGCTCATCATTTCGCCGCCTGAGTCGGCAACGCTAAGCTCTATTATTCCGTTATTAATTGTATGTATCATATTAATTTCTCCGCAAGAAATTTGGTGCTTATTTCGTCGTTAATTTGACGGTTTCGCGATAAATTATCGCTAATTATAGTTTCTTATCGCTCCTAAATAGTCAAGCGTTAGGGTGAAGCCGTTATAGGAAAATTCCATAATATCAGCTTCTCTCTCCGCTACTATATAGGGCGAATCAAAGCGTTTATATTCAAGATTTTGCGCTACGCCATTAATCATAAAGTCTCCCTTGTATGCAAGAGAAAGCTGCTTGGTCGCGCTAGTATAGGCAAGATTGTTATTACCGTCAAAGGTAACTGTATTGCCTTTTATTCTAGCCTTAAAAGCGGCAAAATCCTCACTCCCGCTGTCGCTTAACTCGTATATCCAATACTGGTTGAGTCCACGCTGCACAAGATCAAAACGTGAGGGGGGCAAATCGGAAAGCCCGTTTTTGAAAGCTGAGGCAGAAGCCTCGCTGTACTCAAGATATTCCAAATCACTTGCGCCGATTAATGCAATATACGCGTTGCCCACTTTTGCAAAGGCGTAACGCCCGTCGATTATTACCTCGTCAAAATACGCTTCAGGAAGGTAAGTATGTGTGAATTGCGGCACATCGTATAGCTCCAAAAACCCGCTTTTTGAGGGTAACTGATATATGGAAAGCATAATATTTTCCTCCTGAGCCGAATGCGGCGCCCTGCCGTATCCCGCCCAGTATCCGGGGGTTGCCGCTACATTTTTCTGCGTCTCATATCTTGCGGGATGAGCGGTAAAAACTACTGCATTTTCGGTCAGGTTAGCGACTTGGAGCATTTGCTGGGCGCCATAGGTACCCGGAGGATAGCCCTGCGCCGTTGCCAGCTGATAATACCTTGTCTGATAGGTGTAGATATTGGCTCTTTGTATCGCAATACCGTTAGGCATTGGATTAGCTTTTTTGCTAATAACCTTTAATAAGCCTGTAGATTTGAGAATATGCAAGTTAAAATACTTGAATTGGTTAAAAAATTCGCTGTTAAACATATTATATTTTGCAAAATAGGTGACAGTATTTTGTATTACTTCGGGGTTGGTAAACGCCTCCATACCAAACTGAGCCATTATCTGTTTATCGCTGTGTCCGATAAGTCCTTTTTGCTCTAATTCGCTAAGATATAAGCCTGAGGAAGCCTTTATCACGGCAGTGTCGGTATCGGCGGCAATATCCAAAAGCACCTGCGGCACTTCGTAGAACTTATTGCCCTCGCCGTCCTCGGCTCTTGTCATCGCGACAAAATTAAGCAGCATTCTATGGTTAAGAGAATCGTTATCATCCATAAGATTCCATATATAATTAGTGTATTTGCGCATTCTGTCGCCAGCTAAACCAGTCATATTATACACGTACGCCCGCCCTGACGGAGCGGAATAGACATAGTTATACATATTAGAAGCAAGATCATATACAGCTAAGTCCATAACCATTCTCATTTTTTGCGCCATATCCGCATCTTCAGCCGCCGCAAATTGTATAAAATTAGCCATTGGCGCAATATTAAAGGGCATATAATTAGATGAATTAAATTCGGTAAACCCGTGATAAAAACGCTCCTCCATCCAATAATTAATACGGCGCTTGGCGCGCTCCATATGAACAAGTCCTGTTGCGCCGTCATTGGTGAATATCTCATCCTTCCACATTTGTCCTGCAAGATACTCGGCAACTGCGAACAATATCTGATGATTTTCAGACCAATAACACATGCTGTCCGCTCCCGGTTCAGTCATCCAATACCTGAAGCCCAAAAAAGTGTTTTTCAATAATATGACGCCTTCAGGAGATATTGTATTGATTGTATCGTAATAATTATATTGCAATCTAATAAGTGTCGGAGTTAAAAAATCCGAACAATCGTACCTGCCGTCCATATACTGCTTTGCCGACGAAAACGCATCCATTACGTATTGATTATCAATGGTAATATCATCTTCAACTGCAAAATCCGGGAATTCAAGATAGTATAGCAAATTGTGTATTTGATTAGTGTTAATGGCTATTTCAGGCGATGAAGGCTCGGCTTTTATCGTAAAATTATATATGATTTCACCCGCAAACAAGCCCAGCAATACTCCGATTACAATTAATACCACTGCCCACCATTTAAGTTTGTGCATCTTTTTTTGCGCCATAGCATTCTCCTATAAGCTAATATAACATTTTATTTCCTCAAAATCAATATAATACTTTCCATCTATTTAGTATCAACAAAAACGGTTGCCGAAGATCTCTTTCGACAACCGTAGTTAATTAATATAATCGCCTCGCTTCGCTTACTCTACTTCAATAACATTAACAAGCTGAATATGAACATCCATTGTGACACCGTCTCGAATAATTGTCAGCGTTAGCGTCTCGTTATGTACAAAATTCAGTGAGAAATCTACTAGCTCAAATACTCTTTTTACCTCGTTTGTAATTCCGCCGTATGTGGTGCTAAGGATAATATCGTCTTTTAGCAATATATCAAATGCCGCCCCCGTCTCGCTGACAGATTCCACAGATATTGTCTCGGTTATTTCGGTTTTTGAGGTATCAGTATTATAAAAAGCCGTAGACGCAGAGGCGAATATTGTCACTCCCAACAAGCACCTTTGCATCTTTAAATTCTCAATCCCGTCGCAATTACGCATTATGTTATTGTAGGCATTCATAACTACATTCAGCGGTATTGCGTAGCCGATATTCTCCACATTGCTAGAAATAATTTTTGCGTTAACCATTCCGATTAATTGTCCTGCCGAGTTGAATAGTCCGCCGCCGCTGTTGCCGCTGTTGACCGCCGTATCGATACGCAACACGCGGAATTTTACCGGAGTAACACCGTCTGCGCCAGTCATTTCTATGTATTCCGAATCAACACTGACAATTCCTGTTGTAACAGAAATACCCGTTCCCTGCGGATTGCCTACCGCGATTGCCGTTTCGCCCACATATTGCGTAGTATTATTACTGATATCGGCAGGCATTGAGGCGCTATTCTTGTATATATCAGAATTTTCTATTTTCAATACTGCTACATCATAGGTAAGAGAGCCGCCTATATAGGTTGCTGCTATTTTGTATTGAGAATATTGCATAGCATAAAGATATAATGTTATATTATTGCTTATTTTTGGCGTTGCCGATGAATCAAAGACCACATGGTAATTGGTTATAATATACGCGTCGCCGTTTTCCTTATCGTCTGCAATAATTATACCTGAACCGGCGCTATTCGTGGTGGAGCCGGAAATCTCAAATTCGCAATAAATAGTAACTGTTGACAAAATCGTCTTGTTAGCAGCGTAAGATACCGACATAAGACTTGTATCTGCTCCGTTCTGACCGTCAAGACCATCAGTACCTTTAAGACTCGCCAACCATTCATTAACAGTACCTACAAAACCATTCTCTACCGCAAGCTGGTATGCTGACTTACCAACTGAAGCAGCTGCTCCGTCCTCACCATCAGTACCCTTAAGACTCTGCAGCCACTCGGTAACTGTACCTGTAAAGCCATTCTCTACCGCAAGCTCATATGCTGACTTCCCGACTGAAGAAGCGGCTCCGTCCTCACCGTCTACTCCCTTAAGACTCTCCAGCCACTCGGTAACTGTACCTGTAAAGCCATTCTCTACCGCAAGCTCATATGCTGACTTGCCTTCGGTGTTTACGCCTTTCAAACTTTCCAGCCATTCGGTTAATGTGCCCTCATAGCCGTTTTCTACCGCCAAATCGTATGCGGATTTGCCCGGCAACTCGTCACAGCCTGCGAAAGTAACTGTCAATATCAGCAATATAACAATTACAATTACAAAAATTTTTTGTTTTTTCATAGTTCCTCCGTTTTAATGAATTATAATTAATAATAGTTGTCATTCATAATATTTACATTTGTTTTATGAAAGCAACTTGAAATTACAATCCGTAGACAAATAAACTTTATCTGGTTCATATAGTTATAATCAATTATATATCCATTACAAAAAATAAACAAGCGGGTACGTATTAAAAATAATTAGTAAAAACTCCAACATTTACTGCGACACGATTGTTATATAGGTAAGAACACAAAAGGAGTGTGAAGAATTATGAAAAAATATTTATTGAGAATCGCCGCGCTAGTCGTTATATTAGCAATTGCGGCAAGCTTCATTGCCTGCGATAATTTCGCTAAAGATGGCGAATCATCTTATGTCAGAATATCGATCAATCCCGAGGTGGAATTCGCGGTTAATGAGAACAATGTGGTTGAAGCGGTAAACGCCGCCAACGAAGACGCGGAAGTGCTTTTATCAGATACTGATCT
>SACC01000567.1 GCA_009928745.1 Clostridia bacterium | reverse complement strand
ATTTTATGTGCTGGCTTATATGCCTCCGCTTGGTGTGGTTGTATATAAAAGCGCGAGATATTTTGATGCAAAAGTGATATTCACCAACCGCATGTTGCGTCTTATTGCGCTATTTCTTTCTATTGCGCTGTTGCTTTCATTGTCATGTTATATCTGGATATCGCTGACCTCGGTTTTGCCGCTAATTATATTGTTTTCGTTGCCGTTAATGCTTCTTTCTAACACTATAATTACTCCGCTTGAGAAGAGGAATAACCAAAAATATATAGTATCAGCAAAGGCAAAGCTATCAAAACCCGACTTGATAAAAATAGGAATAACAGGCAGCTACGGAAAGACCAGCGTAAAGGAAATATTGAAGGTTATTTTAGCCAAAAAATACAAAGTTGCAGTTACTGCGGGCAATTTTAATACACCGCTTGGCATTGCAAAAACCGTTAACGCAATGGATAGCGGATGCGAGGTATTTATCGCGGAGATGGGCGCAAGAAGAAGCGGAGACATAGAAGAATTAGTTAGTTTTGTAAAGCCTGATATAGGAGTGCTTACCGGTATTGCCGAACAGCATACCGAGACTTTTATTAACTTGCAAAGTATCATTAAGGAAAAAAGAAAACTCATTGATTACACTAAAACAGCGGTTATTAATGCGGAAAATGAGATTATTAGAGATAACTGCGCAGACTCCAATTTTATCAAAATACGCTTTGAAGACGGAGGCGACCTCAATATCCGCAATGCTTACTGTGATAAGCGCGGCGGCAGATTTTCGCTGGAATTCGGAGGGGAAGTCCTTACGCTCTCAACACAGCTTTTGGGACGTCATAACATACTCAATATTGCCCTTGCCGTTGCCGTTGCATTAAAACTGAATGTAAGTAGTCAGCTTATTCAAGCCGCCGTTGAAGAGCTGGAACCTCTACCGCACAGACAGCAAAAAATATTAACCGAAAAAGGTATAACGATAATTGACGACAGCTACAATATCAATTCGGAGGGTGTCCGCGCGGCGCTAGATACTCTTGATATGTTCGGGGGCAGAAAAATTGTCGCAGTATCGGGCTTTGTTGAGATGGGTGATAAAGAAAAGGAGTACAATTATCTTCTGGGCGAATGGATTAGCGAGGTCGCGGATATTATAATTGTGCTTGACGACAAATTCAAGAATGACATAATATCGGGCGCTCTGA
>SACC01000566.1 GCA_009928745.1 Clostridia bacterium | reverse complement strand
GTTCTTTTATTATATTTTTTTTAAATAAAAGTTCGATAGTAATGTTAGAAAAAAACATTCTACGATTTTTGTCCAAATTTAAAATTTTCTATTTACATTTTGGCAATTACCTATTATAATGATAATAATTTAACATATTCAACACGAAAAATCAATACTTAAATGTTTATTAACTGTATTTATTAATTAAAAGAATCAATTATCTCTCCGACCGCGTCGCTGTAGTCTCTGTGTGAACTCAATGCTGTCGCCTGCAATACATAAATAATATTCCGTTCGGGGATGACCGTTATCTGCTGTCCGCCGAAGCCGCTGCAGCCGTAACCGTCAGGATAAATCCACCATAAATAGCCGTAGCTCTGCTTCTTTAACGTGCTGCCGTGCGTGAGGTCTATCGGCGTGAGCGCCGCTTTTATATATTCATCGGAAATAATTCGTTCGCCGTTCCAATATCCGCTGTTCTGAAAGAGTATACCGATTTTCGCAAGGTCGCGTGCGGAAAGATCGGACTGCGCCTGCTGTTGCGCGTTTATGCCGATATTATAACAAACCCCGTCCGGATAAGTAAACCACCTTCCGCTTTCGATACCGAGAGGCTTATATAAAAACTTGTCACAGAAATCGAAGGTATTCATGCCCGTCGCCGCCGAAAGCACGGCGGAAAGCAGTATTACGTCCCATTCCTTATACACGGCTTTTATGCCCGGTAGCGAATCCGTTTTAATGTCGGAAAGATAGGAAAGACGGTCCCTTGTGCGTTGGAACTGCTCGATCATCGGGCAGTGATAATGCACTCCGCCGTTCCAGTAAATACCCGACGACATGGTAAGCAAATGTTTAACGGTTATATACGGATGATATGGATTGTTCCTTCCGTCGAAGAGAGGCAGATAGGTCGCTATCGGTTCATCGATGCTTTTAATATATCCCTTATCGACGGCGATCCCCGCGCAGACGGAAAGTATGCTTTTCCATATCGATTTTATATTGTTGCGGCTTTTTTCGGTGAATTTGTTATAATATCTTTCCATAACAATTTCACCGTTTTTATATACCAGCACGCTGTTGAGAAGCCGGTAATGCTTTTGTTTTACATATTCGTCAAGGATGTATATAACATCGGGATTCATAATACTATTTCCCAAAAATAACAGAGTTTTGCATTCAAAGGCAGACTATCGGAAACACCGAAT
>SACC01000080.1 GCA_009928745.1 Clostridia bacterium | reverse complement strand
ACGTTATTTTATAAGGATATTGACGCAAGAAATTACTATTTTACCCTTAACGGCAATACCGTCAATAATCTTACAGCGGTTTTGAAGATAAACAAGGCAATTTTAACTATTGAGGACGTCCCCGAATGTTCTGTTACGGGGGGAGCATACAACCACACTAAGACCTTGGCGGATTATCCAATTATAGGAATTGAGAGCAGCAAAATTCGGTGGGTTAATCCCCAAACAATACCCACGGTTAACGTTACGAATTACAGAGTGATTTATAATCCCGATGCAAATAATTATTTCGATTTTCAGTTCGGACTGCCGCTTGCTATCACGAAAGCCGAAATTGACGGCGCGACAATGGTAATTGAGAGCCAGTTTTTACCGTATACGGGCGTACTTGCCAAACCTAATTTTACCGTAAACGGCAACAAAGATGCCCTAATGCTGGAATTTGATTGCGAAACCGACATGACATCTATCGGCAAGCATAACGTTACTTCAATAAACGTAAGCTTAATTGACACCGACAATTATACAATTATAAATACTCCGACAATAGGGGCAAGATATTTTTGTATTTATTCAAGCAGTATATATGATTATCAGGGTTTGCAACTGGCTAAATATAAAGGTTCCGCCGCGACGGTTAGTTTGATGGACGGAACAAAGTCGATAAGGAGCGATGCATTCAAGGATAATGCTTACGTAAGGGCGATAACCGTACCTGACAGCGTCACTTCTATAAGCTTAAATGCTTTTTCTTCCATTCCGAATTTATATGAAATTACTTTGCCTTTCATAGGACGGACGCAAAATGCAGGGGAAGAATTGGGTAAGGTGTTCGGCGGAACAAATCAAAGTAATTTGCCCCAAACCTTGGAAAAAGTAACGGTAAGCTTAGACGGAGAAATCAGCGTGAGCGCTTTTGCTAACGCAAGCTATATTAAGGAAGTGAATTATCTTACCGAAGTAACGAGTATAGGAAGCGCGGCTTTTCAAAACTGCGCCGCCTTGGAAAATGTTGCTTTAGGTGATAGCGTTATTAGTATTGGCGAGGGGATTTTCCGTTACTGTTTTAATCTAAAGGAAATCAAGCTTCCCTTTATAGGCAGCAATATAAGTGACATAAAAACGATATCTTATTTAATGGGAAGCAATGCCGGCGAAAACGTATACACAAAGTATACTTGTACCAAACTTGAGCTAGTCAGCGAGAGTTTAACGACTTTGCCTAGTGAGTTTTTGAAGGATTTTGTTAGCCTTAACATTATCATACTTCCTGTTTCGGTAACAAGTTACGGCAGTGAGTGGGTATCGAATGTGTCCGCCCCCATAATGTTAAACTCTAATATGACTATTTTGACATATGGTATATTGAAAGGTTATAAAGGTAATTCAATTACTATACCCAGCAACGTAACTCAGATAGCCAATGCGGCGTTTTACAATGCTAGCAATCTTCAGCAGATTATAATTCCCAATAAAGTTACTTCCATTGGCGAAGAGGCATTTTATAACGTGACTGCACAAGTTATTTTTGCCGAAGAAACTACGATTTCGACTTTAGGCAACAAGGCTTTTTATAATTACGGCGGAACATCTCTTATTATTCCGAACTCGGTTACCACACTTAATAACAGCGTATTTGAAAACAGCAAAATAATGTCGGCAAGAGTGCCTGCAAACGTAATCAATATGGGCAATAATATTTACAAGGGAAGCTCATTAGAGACAGTCACTTACGAAGCTGCCTATGTTGCAAGCGGCATGTTTGCCAACTGCGTAAAAATATATAGAATAGACTTTTCGTCAAACTTAGAAGAAATCAAGGCGTCGGCTTTTGAAGGGTGCAACAGGCTTGGTGTAATAAATATCGGAGCCAACGTACAAGAAATAGGAGAAAAAGCTTTTTATAATTGCAATAATTTGGGGATGATAAATATGTTGTCCGCTGTGCCGCCTGTTTTGGGCGCAAACGCTTTTCTCAAAACTATGCCAATCAGGGTGTATATCACAAGCGAAGCTTATAGGGCAATTTATCAAAATACTTTTGTAACTCAATACGGGTATACCAATATGGAATTTAGTATTATTCAATAAATTTTATACTTCTGTTTATTTTTTGAAAAAATTGCAAAAAATTATTTGACAGCAAGATATTACTATGCTATTATTACAAGGCTGTATTATAGGGTAGATGTGGGAGGTTACCGTAAAGGCGGATAGTTTCCACGGACTTACACGGACACACGATGGACGTGACTAACTGAAATTATTAGGCGCATGCGCCTTTTATTAAAAGACAGCTCGACACACACGGATAAGTGTAAAATGTTAGGTAAAAAAACAGGAGGTACAAACAAATGGCAGGTCAAAAAATTAGGATAAAGCTTAAAGCCTATGACCACAATCTCATCGACAATTCCGCTGAGAAAATCGTTGAGGCGGTAAAGCGTACCGGCGCTAGTATATCAGGCCCGATACCCTTACCTACAGACAAGGAAATCGTAACAATCTTGCGCGCTCCCCATAAATATAAGGATTCACGCGAGCAATTCGAGCTTCGCACGCACAAAAGATTGATTGACATCTATAATTCCACAAGCAAAACCGTGGATGCGTTGATGAAACTAGATTTACCCGCTGGTGTGGACATCCAGATAAAGTTATAGGAGGCTTATAATGAAGAAAGCTATATTAGGCAAGAAATTAGGTATGAGCCAGATATTTACCCCGGAAGGCATTATGATCCCCGTTACCGTTATCGAAGCGGGTCCTTGCGCCGTAGTTCAAGTAAAGACTAAGGAGAAGGAAGGTTACGATGCAGTTCAGGTAGCTTTTGGCGATATAAAAGAAAAGAACGTAACAAAGCCCATCGCCGGACATTACGCAAAGGCTAACGCCGAGGCAAAGAAGAATCTTAGAGAATTCCGCTTTGACGATTGCGCAAGTTATCAGGTGGGTAGTGTAATTAAGTGCGACAGTTTTGCAGTAGGCGACATTGTTGACGTTGTAGGCAAAACAAAAGGCAGAGGTTTTTCGGGCGTTATACAGAGATGGAATCAGAGCACAGGTCCTATGGCTCACGGCTCAGGTTATCATAGAGGCGTAGGAAGTATGAGCGCAAATTCCGATCCCAGCCGCGTATTCAAAAACAAGCATTTGCCCGGTCATTACGGCAATGAGCAGGTTACTATTAAGAACCTCGAAGTAGTACGTATTGACACAAACAGAAATCTCTTACTCATCAAGGGCGGAATCCCCGGAGCAAAGGGAAGTCTTGTTATTATCAAGGCGTAGTGGAGGTTTTATTATGGAATTAAAAGTAATCAATTTAAGTGGAAAAGAAGTTGAAAAAATCTCGGTAAGGGACGAAATTTTTAACGCAGAGTATAACGAAGCGCTAATTCATCAAGTTATCGTAGCTCAACTTGCTAACAAAAGACAAGGCACAAAGAGCGCCCTAACTCGTACTGAAGTGCGCGGCGGCGGTATCAAGCCTTGGAGACAAAAGGGCACAGGCAGAGCCAGACAAGGAAGCATACGCGCTCCGCAATGGAAGCACGGCGGCGTTGTTTTTGCACCGAAGCCCAGAGATTTTTCCAAAAAAATCAACAAGAGAATGAAGGCGCAGGCTTTAGTAAGCGTACTTAGCCAAAAAATCCGTCAAGAAGAATTTGTTGTACTTAGCGAGTTGGCAATAAGCGAAGCAAAGACCAAGATGATGGCTGCTTTGTGCGAGAAGCTGAATGCAGGAAGCAAGGCGTTGTTTATCTTCGACGGAGAAAATGTCAATTTGGTCAGAGCTACAAAGAATTTAGCCGAAGCGGCAACGCAAGAAGCAAGTTTAGTTAACGTATACGATTTGGTTAGAGCTAACAAAGTTTTCATAACCAAAGACGCAGTAAGAAAAATTGAGGAGGTCATAGGATAATGAAGGCTTACGATATTATTATTAAGCCTGTATTGAGCGAAAAAAGCTATGGCAACGTAGCTGTAAAGGATTATACCTTTATTGTAGCCAAGGCAGCGACAAAGACCGAAATCAAAGACGCCGTGGAATTTGCCTTCGGAGTTAAGGTTGACAGAGTAAATGTCACCAATTACGATGGAAAAATTAAGCGTATGGGCAGAACAGAGGGCAGACGTCCTTCTTATAAGAAAGCTTATGTTAAGCTTACGAGTGACAGCAAGCCCATTGAGTTCTTTGAGAGCTTATCATAAAGGAGGAGACTAACAATGGGTATTAAAAGATTCAGACCAACAAGTCCCGCCCGTAGATTTTTTACGGTTTCCGATTTTGCGGAAATCACAAAAACTACTCCCGAAAAAAGCTTGCTTGAGTCAAAGAGCAAGACAGGCGGAAGAAACGCCAACGGAAGAATTACCGTAAGACATATCGGTGGCGGAAACAGACAAAAATACCGTATTATAGATTTTAAGCGTAATAAGGACGGAATATCCGCCAAAATCGCTTCTATAGAATATGACCCTAACCGCAGCGCCAATATCGCGCTGGCTATTTATGCCGACGGCGAGAAGAAGTACATTTTGGCTCCCTTAGGACTTTCTGTAGGTGACACCATAATAAGCGGAGAAGGCGCCGATATTAAGGTTGGCAACTGCTTAAAGCTAGAGGATGTGCCGGTAGGAACTATGGTACATAATATCGAACTTCAGCCAAAGCGTGGCGGACAAATAGCCCGCAGCGCAGGTTGCGCAGCGCAACTAATGGCAAAAGAAAATGGAAAAGCCACTTTGCGTATGCCTTCGGGAGAAATGAGATACGTTCCCCTAGCATGCAGAGCGACAATCGGTCAAGTAGGCAACATCGAACACGAAATAGTGAGTTTGGGCAAAGCCGGCAGAACAAGACACATGGGTATCAAGCCTACCGTAAGAGGTGTGGTTATGAATCCTTGCGATCACCCGCACGGCGGCGGCGAGGGCAAGAGCCCTATCGGTATGCCCGGCCCAGTTACTCCTTGGGGTAAACCGGCACTTGGTTACAAGACCCGCAAGAAGAACAAGACCACAAACAAATCAATTATTAAGCGTATAAACTAGGCAGGAGGAGCAAATGAGCAGATCAATAAAGAAAGGACCTTATGTGCATGAGAGTCTCAAGAAAAAAATCGTGGCTATGAATGCAAAGGGAGAAAAGAAACCCATTAAGACTTGGTCTCGTGCTTCTACTATTTTTCCTGAGTTTGTAGGACACACCATAGCGGTGCACGACGGCAAAAAGCATGTCCCGGTTTATATCACCGAAGACATGGTCGGTTTGAAATTA
Source organism: Clostridia bacterium (assembly GCA_009928745.1). Classification (GTDB taxonomy): domain Bacteria; phylum Bacillota; class Clostridia; order Christensenellales; family CAG-1252; genus SACC01. Next base: position 1,055 of record SACC01000080.1, on the reverse strand, counting down.
GGCGAGTTTGCGCCCACGAGAACCTTCCGCGGTCATGCCGGCAGCAAAACCACAGTGAAGAAATAGGAGGCAGTAAATGGGAAAGACATATATTAAAGCAGTCAAAAGAGCTGAAACGGCGGATAGAAGACCTAAAGCCAAGGCAAAATATATTCGTATTTCGCCTTACAAGGTCAGAGCGGTATTAGACCTTATCCGTAATAAGAGCTATCGCGAAGCCGTCGGTATACTGGAGAACCTTAACAAATCCTCTTGTGAACCTATCTTAAAGGTAGTAAAGAGCGCGGGAGCCAATGCCGAAAACAACCTTAACATGAATGTTGATACGTTGTTTGTGGCTGAGTGCTACGCCGACCAAGGTCCTACGCTGAAGAGATTTATTCCTAAGGCGCACGGAAGGGCAGGCGGCTTGCTCAAAAGAACAAGTCATATCACAGTCATACTTGACGAAGTAAAGAGATAGGAGGTAGCAAAAAAATGGGTCAGAAAGTTAATCCGCACGGTTTAAGAATAGGAATCATCAAGAGCTGGGATACCCAATGGTATGCCGATAAAAAAACCTTTGCCACCTACTTGAGCGAAGATAACAAAATCAGAAAAGAACTGAAGAAAAAGTATTTTAACGCAGCTGTAAGCAAAATAATAATCGAAAGAGCTGCCAACACCATCACCGTTAATATGTTCTGCGGCAGACCCGGTGTTGCAATAGGTAAAGAAGCGGCAGGTATTTCTGAAATTAAGAAAGCTGTGGAAAAAATCGCCGTAGGGAAGGTTGTCAACATCAACGTACTGGAAGTTAAAAAGGTTGATATCGACGCCCAACTCGCCGCAGAAAGCATCGCTGCAAGTTTGGAAAAGAGAATACAATTCCGTCGCGCTATGCGCCAGGTTATGGGCAGAGCTATGAAGGGCGGAGCCAAGGGTGTAAAAACCATGGTAAGCGGTCGTCTTGACGGAGCAGAAATTGCAAGAAGCGAGCATTACAGCGAAGGAAGTATCCCGCTGCAAACGCTAAGAGCCAATATCGATTACGGCTTTGCTCAGGCCACCACAAC
>SACC01000565.1 GCA_009928745.1 Clostridia bacterium | reverse complement strand
ATGTACCACTCCGGGACCGGACACACCCACGTTTATCACGCATTCTGGTTCGCCCACTCCGTGGAACGCTCCCGCCATAAACGGGTTATCTTCGACAGCGTTGGCGAACACCACGAATTTAGCGCAACCCGAACAGCCTTTATCCTTTGATGCTTCGGCAATTTTTTTAATTGTATATCCCATTTCGGCGACCGCGTCCATATCGATACCGGCACGGGTGGAAGCCACATTGACACAACCGCAAACTATATCGGTGACCGACAGCGCTTCTGGAAGCGATGCTATCAATTTTCTGTCACCGACGGTATAACCCTTCTGAACAAGCGCCGAATACCCGCCGATAAAATCGACGCCGCAGGTTTTCGCCGCTCTGTCCATTGCTCTTGCAAACTGAACATAATCGGAAGTATCGCTCGCTTCCGCGACAAGAGCCATGGGAGTGACCGAAATACGCTTATTGACTATGGGAATACCGTATTCCCTTTCGATACATTCGACGGTTTTTACAAGGTTTTCAGCTTTACGCGTTATTTTGTCGTATATGCGGATACAGCTTTTTTCCGCGTCGGAATCCGCGCAGTCACGCAGCGAAATGCCCATTGTAACCGTGCGTATATCGAGGTGCTGACGGTCTATCATCTGAATGGTTTCAATAATGTTGTTAATATTAAGCATATTGATACCCCGGTCAGATAGTATGCATCGCATCGAATATATCCGTGCGCTGTAGTCTTATATTAAGTCCTCTGCCTTCGCCGTACTGCTTGAGCAGGGACGATACCGTTTCCATATCCTTACCGCTTGTGGCAAGGTCCACAATCATCATCATTGTAAAATAATCTTGCATGACCGTCTGGCTTATGTCGAGTATATTGACGTCAAGCTCTGCAAGCTTTGTGCAAACTCCGCCGATTATACCTATCTGGTCGTGTCCTATTACCGTAACGAGTGCTTTCATATTCGTATCCTTCTTATATAAAATGTATAATTATCTGGTGAACATTTGGTAAAAGCGAAGCTTGTGCGTGAACAAATTAATGTGTGTTAAGTATAACATGATGTGCGGTTTTTGTCAATAAAACAAGATAAACCGCATATATAAAGCGCATAACGTTTTCTTAGTATTTACACAATTTGAAAAATATAAAATTTTAAATAATCTGTTTCAGGTACGTTCCACAGTATGGGATGATCC
>SACC01000564.1 GCA_009928745.1 Clostridia bacterium | reverse complement strand
GTAATAGACAGACCGAAGGATACAAAAGGTACAACAAAAAAGCTCCAACAATTTAGATAGTGTTGGAGCCTTATTATACCTAGGCGAATGATTCGATTCTAGGCAGGAATGGCGTTTCCGGGCGGGCTCGAACCGCCGGCCTGTCGCTTAGGAGGCGACCGCTCGTATCCAACTGAGCTACGGAAACATGGAAAGTTATTTGAAGTCGTTATACCCCCTTGAGAGGTAACACTCTATCTAACTGGGTGTAAAATAGGGTGTATAGCATTTTTTGTTCTCTATATATTGTGTATCGTTATTTCCATTTAACACTATATATTGTGCATTTATATTGGATAGTTCACAACCTTAGGAGGCGTCCGCTCTTTGACCAAGTAAACGAGGGAACACGGAAATTTTGCTTTCGTTGCTTCGCCCAGTTTCCTTATTTGCTAATGGAACATGAATCTTTTGTATATTTCGCAAGATGTTCTACGAGAGTATTTATCTGCGAAGGTGGTACGCTATGTCTAATATGACGTGGGGGGAGCTCTCTTTTTTCTCTTCCTATCAAGGCAAATTGACAAGAAATATAATAGCACAAGGCGATATAAAATGCAAACAATTTAGTTAAGCAGTCGACTATGATTAACTGTTTGTAGATTGCAACTTAAATTGTCGCACAATTTTCATAATCTTGTGCTCATTCTGATGGTTACACTGAGACCATACTTGTCAATAGAAAAATCCATACTTAAGAAACGGTGAGGCGTTCTGACGTAATAGTGTTCTGAATACCAATTTGCTTTAACTTGTTTTAGCGGAAATCGATAATACAATAAGGTTCAGCCTTGGTTGAACGAGGAGATTTCGATCAGATTGCCGTCCGGATCGGCAACGTAGCTGGTACGCTGTCCCCAAGGCTCGTCGGTCGGCGGGAAAACCGGCACCGCGCCTAACGCTACTACCCTATCGTATTCGATATCCACATCGGCAAATCGGGGAAGAGAAAAGGACAATTCAAGGGTTCCGTTGAATTCCGACGGATAAGAATAAGGGCGCGCGGTCATCTTCTCAAAGTCCTTCCGGCTATACATTATGAGCCGCATCTCGCCAGAGAACAGCTCCGCATAAGCATCTCCGCTCCATTGGGTGACCATACCGATTACATTCTTATAAAAAGCCACAATCCTCGGCATATCCGTTACGAATAATCC
>SACC01000563.1 GCA_009928745.1 Clostridia bacterium | reverse complement strand
ATGAAGATGCGGCGGATACATCTGGTGCCGCTTTCAACGCAGTCATTGAAGATCCTGGAGGATCAAAAAACGATTCTGGAAGCTGCGGACAATAGATCACAATATGTTTTCCCTTCTGAGCGGGGTCCGCATATTCCTATGAGCGCGGATACTGTGAGGGTGGCCATAAGGTCTTTGGGGTTCGGCCCGGAGCAGATGACGAGTCACGGGTTCCGCAGCATGGCGAGTACAATTCTGAATGAATCAGGGTTATGGCATCCGGACGCTATCGAGCGACAGCTGGCCCATGTGCCTGGGAACGACGATGTGAGGTTCGCTTATAATTACGCGCAGTATCTTCCGGAGCGCATCAAAATGATGCAGTGGTATGCAGATTATTTGGACGAGCTACGATTAACAGAATAATATTTTAGAGATTTTTTGAGTAGTATTGCTGGAAGGTGAGGACTGGATCGTACCCATATTGTACGTGGAGGCTATTGTTGTATTCTTTCCAACTTTTATATATTGAAAAAGTTAGATACAAGTTCAAAATAGTTGCTATTAAAAAAGTAATTAACAAAGTGACAAGGATAATATTTTTAGTGATAAATAAAGCAAATATAGACAATATTAGTGGAACAATTGTGACAGCAAGTGAAACTTTCCAGTTTCTTGTTTTTTTTATTATTTTATATATTGCATAAGATGATATGACAAATGGGGTTATTATCCTGAGATCTTCCATCCTCCACATAAAGGCCCCTCTTATTCATTTATAATTTATTATCTTCACAATTATTTTTTTCGTATAAAAATTTATTCCCTTCTGCATCGACATAATATTGATTGTTATTATTCTTAGCTTTTTCAAGTTTTTTGTTTTTGCAATAGACGCGAATAGCTCCTATAATTGAAACAATTACTATAATTAAGAAAAATCCATTTGCGCCATGTGTAACTAGCATATGCTCATCCCCTCTTTGGCTTATTTCCATACCAGACGACTTTACCTATTATACGCAGCAAACCTTCTTTTTGATCGTCCAGAGTAAAGGTGCGTTTCCATCCATCTCCGTTTGCTGACCGGATCTCTATGCCGCTGCCGTTGAGCCAGTATATGCGCTTGACGGCGATGCTTTTGTTATGTCCGTATTCTATGAGGGCAGATTCTCCGTCGTATACCTCTTCTGCCGGATTGATCAGCAGCTGGGATC
>SACC01000562.1 GCA_009928745.1 Clostridia bacterium | reverse complement strand
GAATATACCATCCCATCACTAACGAAAGACCCTTTGCGGTTGTACAGCTGCGCAAGGAAGACAACATTAACAAGTGTTACAACATAGTAGGCTTCCAAACTAATTTGAAATTCGGCGAACAAAAAAGGGTTTTCGGCTTAATCCCTGCGCTTAAAAATGCAGAATACGAGCGTTATGGTGTAATGCATAGGAATACTTTTGTTAACGCGCCAAGTGCGCTCAATACAGACTTTAGCGCAAAAAAAGACACAAATGTATTTTTTGCAGGACAGATAAGCGGCGTTGAGGGTTATTTGGAAAGTGTTATGAGCGGACTTTTTGCGGGAATAAATATGTACAATACCCTACTAGGCAAAGAAAGAACCGTACCGCCGATAGAAACCATGTCGGGTAGCCTGATGAAATATATAAGCACGGAAAACAGCAACTTTCAACCGATGCACGTTAGTTTTATGTTGGTGTCCGAGCTTGAAGAGAGAGTAAAAGACAAACAAAAACGCAAGGAAGCGTATAGTTTGAGAGCAATAAATGCAATGAAGGTATACACAAAATCATTATAAAGGAGTGTGTTTGTTATGGATATGAAAGCTACGACAATATGCGCCGTCAAAAAGGACGGTGTTACAGCGATTGCGGGAGACGGACAGGTTACTATGGGACAAAGCATAGTAATGAAGGGCAACGCAAAGAAAGTAAAAAGAATTTACAACGATAAGGTAGTTGTGGGCTTTGCCGGTTCTGTAAGCGACGCCTTTGCTTTGAGTGAAAAATTCGAAGAAATGTTGCAAAAATATTCGGGAAATCTTATGCGTAGCGCGGTAGAACTAGCAGAAGGATGGAGAAACGGCACAATGCTAAGGAATTTGGAGGCGATGCTGATTGTTGCCGACAAGGATAATCTATATGTTATTTCGGGCGACGGCAACGTCATTGAGCCTGAATCAGGAGTATGCGCAATAGGAAGCGGCGGTAATTATGCCTTAAGCGCGGCAAGAGCGCTGCTTGAAAATACCGATATGACCGCTAGCGAAATTGTACTTAAGGCTATGAAGATTGCCGGAGATATTTGCATATTTACCAACCACAACGTGGTCTTAGAGGTAGTATAGGAGGTTATTTATGGAACTTACACCCAAACAAATAGTTGTAGAACTGGACAGATATATAATCGGACAAAACAGCGCGAAAAAGGCGGTGG
>SACC01000561.1 GCA_009928745.1 Clostridia bacterium | reverse complement strand
ACCATCGTGATTTTTGACCGTATCCGGGAAAATATGAGGCTTATGCGCAGGATCAAATTTAGTGAGCTTATAAATTTAAGCATAAACCAGACATTGAGCAGGACCGTATTTACAACCCTTACAACCCTGTTTACGGTTATTGCCGTATTTTTATGGGGCGGAATAGTGCTTAATAATTTCGCTTTTTGCCTGATAGTTGGTTTTATATCCGGCATATATTCAACAATTTTTATAGCAAGTCCGATGATACTGCTATGGCGCAGGCACAGGCAGTCTTTTTAGGCCTTGCCCGTTATTTTTAAGAAGCTTTAGATATATTTGCGGGCTTTTATATGGATATCCGTTTTAGAAAAATACGCAGCATACTTTTGGCCATATTACTGCTCAATTGGATTGTGGCGTTTGTAAAGATTATCTACGGCCACGCGGTGCAGTCAATAGCCATATGCGCCGACGGGTTACACTCATTTTCAGACGGCGCTTCCAACCTGGTAGGCCTTACCGGAATATGGGTGGCTTCACGCCCCAAAGATAAAGACCATCCCTACGGCCATAAGAAATACGAAACATTCGCCGCTATTATTATTGCCATTATTCTGTTCCTTATTTCTTATAATATTATAAGAAACGGAATAGACAGATTTCTCCATCCCGCAGTCTCTAATATTGACATGGCAAGCTTCATTATTATGCTTGCCACTGTCGCTGTAAACACGGCCGTATATCTATATGAAAAGTCCCGGGCGCTGGCCCTCTCAAGCGATATATTGTTGGCCGATGCCGAGCATACTAAAAGCGACATACTTGTTTCCATATCGGTCATATGCGCTCTCATTGCCGTACCACATATAAAATTCGGTGTCGGTTAGGTCGCTGACCTTTGGGATTAAGACATTGTATTTGGCGAAGTTTATAGCCTCCCCCTCTAGCGTGAGATTTGTCATATAAAGATGCTGTCCTGCATTGTTGCTAGAGTATGTGCCAAACCAGATATAGTACTCACCCTTTAGCGCGCTAACATCACATTCTATTGTTTTTGGAGGTGTTGTATATGTAGAGTCATAAGCGTAAGCTACAACATTATTCGTATTACTTCCCCATTGAACAGCAGCATCTACAAAATCTGTATTAAGAACTTGAATATTTCTGTAGCACGCTCCACCTGTTGCCGAGGAGGTCATTTTTATCTTGTTTACAT
>SACC01000560.1 GCA_009928745.1 Clostridia bacterium | reverse complement strand
TTGATATATAATATATTAATATAACATTTGAAAGGAAGTTGATTAACATGGAAAAAGGCGGAATTTCCGTACAAACAGAGAACATTTTCCCGGTCATCAAACGCTGGCTGTATTCCGACAAGGATATTTTTCTGCGTGAGGTAGTATCCAACGCGTGTGATGCTTTATCAAAACATAAGCGCCTTGTGTCACTGGGTAACGCCACAGATGCGGAAAGCGATTATAAGATAACCGTCCTTGTGGATAAGGATGCAAAGACGCTTAAAATAAGCGATAACGGAATCGGCATGAACGCCGAGGAGGTTAAAAAGTATATCAATCAGATCGCTCTTTCCGGCGCGCTTGAATTTATCGATAAATATGAATCCAAGGAAGGGAATACATCCGGTATAATCGGTCATTTCGGTCTCGGTTTTTATTCGGTATTCATGGTTTCAGAAAAAGCCGAAATTATAACAAAATCTTATGACGGATCTCCGGCAGTCGCCTGGACATGCGATGAAAACGGCTCATATGAAATGGGTGAGTGCGTCCGCGAAGCCGGCAGAGGCACAGATATTGTGCTTCATATTTCAGAAGACGAGTTGAGCTATCTTGACGGAGAAAAAGTAAAAGAAATACTCCGTAAATATTGTTCCTTTATGCCGTACCCGGTTTTCTTCGATGAAGGAAGTAAATCCGAACAGATAAATGATACCGCTCCGCTGTGGCAGAAAAATCCCAAGGACATTAAACCTGAGGAATATAAGGAATTTTATAAAAAGTTGACCGGCGATTACGAAGATCCTCTTATGTATGTTCATATTAACGCCGATTACCCGTTGAATTTCAAGGGCATTCTCTATTTTCCGCGAATTAAGAGCGATTTTGAAGCTTTGGAATCAAAGGTGAGCTTATATTATAATCAAGTTTTTGTTTCAGATAATATTAAAGAAGTGCTCCCTGAATTCCTTATCTATGTCAGAGGTGTGCTCGATTGTCCCGAACTGCCGCTCAACGTTTCGAGAAGCTATTTGCAAAGCGATGGTAATGTGAAAAAGATTTCAGGACACATCACCAAAAAAGTAGCCGACAAACTCGAAGAAATGTTTAAAAACAATCGCGAAGATTTTGAAGCTAAATGGGATGACATCAGCGTTTTTATTAAATATGGCATGATTACCGATGAAAAATTCTATGAGAGAGCCAGTAAATTTATGT
>SACC01000559.1 GCA_009928745.1 Clostridia bacterium | reverse complement strand
GGTTAATATTCAGCAGTGTAAGAGGGACTCCGATATGGTTATTAAGATTTCCCTTAGTAAAGGCAGCATTATATTTTTTAGACAAAACGGCAGCAATCAACTCTTTAGTGGTTGTTTTGCCATTTGTTCCGGTAATACCGATAACCAGGGCAGTAAGTTTCTTGCGGTGATAGAGACTCAAATCCTGGAGGGTCTTCAAACAATCCTCCACCACAATACAACGGGGATTATCCACTAATTTCACATCCTCCGTAACCACATAGGCAGCTCCTTTTTCCAGCGCCTGCAGGGCAAAATGATTACCATCGAAATTATCACCCTTAAGGCATACGAAAATAGAATCAGGGATAATATCACGAGTATCAGTAGATATATTCGGATATTGAAGAAAAAGGGAATAAAGAGAATCCATAAGAAAAAATAATGATGACAAAAGTATAAAAAAAAACGGCTGTAACAGCCGTTTTTTTTTATATTATTTACTTGCGGGCGGTCCGAGTCGCGCCATAGCACAACGGAAGCCGATATAGTCAGTAGATTCATCTTCATCGAGGTATCTTCTGTTACCAGGAGCTGCCCAATATTGGATATCTTTCCAGGAGCCTCCTTTATATACTCTGGCTTTGTCACCGACTAAAGAATATATCTGCTCATTTTTTCTATACATTTTGTCAGTAGATTCAGCAGGAGTAGTCCCTGTCCATGCATCAGATTCAAGAAGAGAAGCCCAGTCGCCATCGAGATAGTTTTTATTATCAGCTTGACGGTAGTTACGTCTTCTATCATTTTTAAAATCGGAAACCGGAACCATTGGCAATTTACCAATACTATCTCTTTCTTCCACAGTACCGTCTTCCAATAATCTTTTAGTTTCAAAATAGTTACCACGGAACGGATTTAATTCAGTCACATCGTCATGAGATCCTTGTCTATATACATCCATTACCCATTCAGCCACATTGCCACCCATATTATAGAGGCCATAATCGTTAGGCCAATATGATTTAACAGGAGCTGTATTATAAGCGGCATCATTCAAATTACCGGCAATACCCATATAATCACCACGACCGCGGCGGGTATTGGCAACAAAATCGCCATAATATTTTTTATCATCGGTACGGGTATAATGACCATTCCAAGGATATACTTTTCTTTCGAGGACTCTTTCATTGAGCGTATTTCCGATTAAGCCATAGGC
>SACC01000079.1 GCA_009928745.1 Clostridia bacterium | reverse complement strand
GTATAGAATTATCCGAAGACGGGTCATATATCAGCTGGGATACCGTTCAATACGCTTCAGGCTACGAAATATATATTGATGGTACAAAAATAGGACAAAGTAACAATAACCAATACTATTTTGTGAATATTGACGGCAATGTTGATATACAGATAAAGGCAATAAGTGTTTCGAATAAATATACTCAATCCGAATTATCAGCAGCGGCAGCGCTTAATATAAAAAGTCGTCTTGTAATCAGCGGAGTATCGCACCTTATTTCCACGACCAATTTCATTGTATACTGGGCGGATGTCAATTATAAGACAAAATATACGGTAAAAATATATGAAGACGGAGTTCTACAAGAAGAGATAGATGTATATACTCCCTCTCTTAATCTTCCTTCGTATGAAGGGGAGAAGGAATATCGTTTTGATATTAAGGCGATTGCCGACAGTAGCGGCAAAAGGGTGGATAGTTTAGCATATTCTCTCACGATTGAGGCGGGTACCGCGCTGTCTACAGTAATCAATATCGCCTATGACAAAAACGGAGATATGGCGCCCGAAATTAACAATACCACACCCTCCGCAATCAAGGTCTATTTAACCGTTTCAGGCACTAAAACGGACATAACCTCTAATTGTATAATCGGTGAGGACACCGTAACTATCAAGACAAGCTATATTGACACTTTGCCCATTAACATATATAATGGCGAATTTGACGCGGGCAGCAGGAAATTCGCGCTTATCGTTACTGATACGCGGGAGATGGAGCTTTCTAATATTACCTTTGTCAAAAACTCAGATTACGCCTTTGTAGCGATGAGCAAATATGCTAATTCAATTCTTAACATAGATATCAACGGCGTATCCGGACATACGAGTTATGACAGCGAGCGTATAATAATAGCCGGAGAATACTTAGACGGTCTTGCAGACGATGAATACGCTCTCAATGTGCAATACGGTCAGGGTAGCAATATTAAGCAAATTTCCGCTGTGATAAATGTCATTTCGCTCCCTGCAACAATTGCAGCCGACAGCAGTTACAGTTATCACGGACAATATCCCTTAACGGTCATTTTTAACCAAAAAGGCGATACGGTGACCTCACTTGTGCTTTCAGAGTACGGTACCGTGAATATTTCAAACTACAGCGCGGCGAAAAACAGCCTTACGCTTGACAGAGATTTTCTCATATCAAGAGGCAACGGCACATTTTTATATTGTATTAACACGGCTAAAGGCTCGGCGTTAAGCTTCACGGTTATAACAGATATAAGAGATTTTGCACTTCAATTCAGCGAATATATGTATGATAAAGCCTCGGATGAGGATATGCTTATCAGCGCCATTATCGTTGAAGCTGAAGATTTTGACGCAATGTACGGCGCTTCAATTACCGAAGAAGATTATATCGTTGCGGAGGGCGTCGGCATAACGCTAGACCGTGATTATGTAAGCGCGCTGAATGTTGGCAGCTATGAATATATATGTCTTTCAGGCGATATTGTAGATTATTTTACATTGAACATAACCAACAGCCAATCAAAGCCTTATAATGTAAAGCTGAATTACGATATAAGCGCAAGCGATGTGTATATATCTTTCAGTTGCGACTGCGGGGGCGGTCACACATACTCACTTAACGGCGGAGCCGATATTCCTTGCCCAAGCAAAAGATTCATAGTGAACGGCATTGACAAAACGGTATCTAATACCCTACGTATTAGGTGTACGTCCAGCGGCAGACAAACGACAATAGTAAAGAGCGCGCCGGCATCGGCTGCTTCTGCTTATGTTAATGCCAGATACAATTTTGAAGGTTGCAATAGGGATAAATATATCGAATCACAAGAAGAACTTAATCATTTTGTACGCTATATGGTAATGAGAGGCTACGACGCAGGCACTGTTACTCCGACTAGCCTGTATGGAAAAGTTGAAGATAATGTCTATTATTCAGCGGACTTTTTGTCAGGGACAACCGCGCAAGCGGCGCTTACCGCGGCGGTGAATTCTTTCTCCTCTCCTTGGGGGTACGGTATAAACGCATCTTCTTCTGGTAATGTCTATAGCCTTACGGTTAATTATCAACAATATCCCGGATACGATATCACTACCGAATATGTGGGCAGCGCGATTGCAGATACGAGAGTATTCTTGACGGCAAGCACAAGAAGTCCTGCATACAATAGTTTTTATATAGAAACTATGACAAAAACGCAGACTATACGCAATAGCTCTGAGCTTGTTGACCTGCCTTTGGGAGTTAGACCGACAGTTACAGCAAGCTCAGCTGCCGAAGAATTGTATCTAGCCGCAAAGGTGATATTGAGAGAGATAATAAGCGATACGATGACTGATAGGGAAAAAGTTGAGGCGATATACTATTGGCTAACCACCAATGTGGCTTATGACAGCGACGCCATATTATTATATAATTTGTACGGACAGGTATCTATGACATCTATACTTGGAACGGCGAGGTCGCTAATAAATAGCTTTTTGTCCTCTTATCCGCAATATAGCGATTTATTAACGCCGATAAGAGATAAGGCGCTATTGTCCGACCTCAAAGATACCTTTAATTCCACAATAAAAAGAATGAGAGTTTTTGCCGCAGAGGGAGCTATTCTCGATAAAAAAGCGGTATGTAACGGGATTGCATACGCGGTGAACTTGTTGTGCAAGATTGAGGGTATTGAAAGTATCAAAATATCGGGATTGGCAACTAGCGGAGGCAATAGCGAAAATCATGCCTGGAACAAGGTAAAGATTAATGGGGTCTGGTATGTTGTAGACGCTACTTGGGGCAGAATGGGCAATTACGTTGTTAATAAATATCTATTGACCTCTGATTATTCCATAATGGAATCCCATCGCGAAGAAAGCGGGGTTAGCGGAATACGCAACATAGAATACCTTGCAACAGGCAATATTGATTATTATTCAACCGTCATTGTGGGAGAATACGATTTGACTATCGACAGTACAGCGGAGATGAACGCAGTGGTTGCGCAGCTATATAACCAAGGTGTAAGGACAATAGAATTGCGCTACAATATGGAAGGCAGCTTTTCCACTGCAATAGCAAACGCCCTTAGCGGCGTGCATTTTGGATCATATTATACAACAAGCTCTGGTAATATCTATATTGTAAAACTCAGTTAGTAGGAACATTAATAAATGAAAAATGACATTTTTGAAATAGATATTCACCGTATGACAGGTGGTATAGAGAGACTCACCAAGGTTGGTGACAACAATTTTTTTAATTGGATTCAAGGCAGATTCGGCATGCCGTTCGGCATGAATTTTCTTGACAAAACCGAGATTTTGGAAGGAATAGTAAGGCAAACTTACGCATATTTTTCTTATCTTGATTTATATGTTGAACGAGAGCTTACAGAAGAAGGACTAAAGGAAAAATACACTTTTAAGAATACCGGTGATAAAGAGATGGTATTTACGGAGGGTGAACTGGGTATTTACGCAACTTTTGCGGACAGTCTGGATATTGCGGAAGTTGCGAAAAACCGCAGAGCGCACAGTCACATCTGGTGCGGCGCGTATAGCTCATATATATATAATGCAAAGATGAACGGCGCAGAGGACGGAGTCGGATTAGTGCTTACGAAAGGCGCTCTGTCAAGACACACCGAGGAAGACGGCAATTCAGGCAAAAGAGGGGATGTAGTATTGCGGTTGCCTGCGATAACGCTAGATGAAGGGGAGACCTATGAGCTGGAATGGCTAGTCTTCCCGTATGAAAACAAACAACAGTTTTTTGACATAATTGAAAGCAAAGGCGCGCTATTAATTGAGGCAAGCAACTTTTTCCCGTCAATTGGGGATAATATTATAATAAGAGCCAAAGCGGATAAGGCTTCGCTCAACGGTGCTGAATTTGCCTTTGATAATAACATTGCGGAAGTGCCAATCCTTTTTGAGGGAGAGCAGCAAATTAATATTAGTTATGGAGAAAAACATACTTTCATAAGAGTGTTCGCGGGTGAATATGTAAGCGCTGATACAGATAAAATCATTGAGTATTACGGCGTAAAAAAGTGTCTATCCAAAAAAAGCTCGGCAAAGCCATTGCTAGAGGCAAGAAAAAATGTGGATTGGTATAAGAAAATCGGAGACAGAGGATATTTGGCATTGGCATCTGTGGAGCTTTTTAGATATTATCGAATATATAAAGCGGAAAACATTGCGGATATAGGCATACCGATAGTATTTTTTAAGGACAATCAAGAGCTTTTGGGACAGTTTAAGAATCAGGTTATTAACGCTATATCGCTTACAGGCCGTTACGGCTTTTACAAAGAACTTGCGGCTTTTGATATGCTTAAATACGCATATTCCATATGGAATGAAGAAGGTTATTATATTGCGGCGCAAAGTTCCGAGAAAAGACTGCTATCCTGGTTAGGCATACAACCGGATTATAGATTGTTTAAGCGTCCCGACTTATATAAGAATAATGAAATATCAGCAAGCATCGGCGAGCTTACCCAACAGTACATTTAAAAATCAATAAATTAACGCTTTCTTAAACAATCAAACAATCATACTAATCATATTAATGAAATAATCAAACGCTTTTATATGTAATATTTAAAAATAACAGCATTTACTATTTGTATAAAATATGATATAATAATTCATAGTTGGCATACTATATTAGCGCATTAAGCGCATGATTTTTGGAATTAAGGGAGGTTGCTAATGACTAATATTCCTACTCCGCACAATTCTGCCCAAGTGGAAGACTTTGCCAAAACCGTATTAATGCCGGGAGATCCTTTGCGCGCAAAATTCATCGCGGATAATTATTTGAGCGAGGCAAAATTACTTAATAACGTAAGGGGTATCAACGGTTATACCGGCTATTACAAGGACAAGCGCGTATCAGTTATGGCGTCCGGTATGGGCATGCCTTCCATAGGTATTTATAGTTACGAACTTTTTAATTTTTACGGTGTTGACAATATTATCCGCATAGGCTCAGCAGGAGCAATAAGCGGTGACTTAAAATTGCGCGATATAGTTATTGCGCTTTCTGCATCCACTAACTCTAATTATGCGCTTCAATATAATTTGCCGGGATCATACTCGCCAACCGCATCTTTTTCACTTGTCGAAAAAGCAGTAAAGATAGCTAGAAGCCTTGGAATAGAGCCTAAAGTCGGTAATATTTTTTCCTCAGACACTTTTTATGACGACGCGATGAGCTTGAAGGCATGGCAAAAGATGGGAGTGCTTGCAGTGGAGATGGAAGCGGCAGCGCTTTATATGAATGCGGCGCGCGCAGGGAAGAATGCATTATGTATATGCACTATCTCGGACTGTCCGTTTACTGGAGAATCCTGTACGGCGGAGGAAAGACAGAATACTTTTACCAAGATGATGGAGATCGCGCTGGAACTCGCTTAGTTTTTAGCAAATACTTTTTAATAAACTATTTATTTAATACCTTATTTTATAAATTGAAGGCATATCGCTTTTACTGTCAGATTTTCTATAGACTTTTTACTGTTTATTTTTTTACTCTTTACTGATTTTTACATTTTTAATACCTTTTTTATTATTGAAGTTGCCCCAATTCCGAGCAAATTGCAGCGCTCTAAATAATATTAAAATATTTCTTGATTTAAATTACAAAATAAAGAGTAGGAGGATTAAAAAATGAAAAAAGTAATTACCTTATTACTCATTGTTTCTTTGCTGCTTGGCTTAGGAGTAACAATGTACGCATGCAAGCCTGTCGACGACACTTTCGAGGTTGCGCTTGTTACCGATGTAGGTAACATTGACGACAAGTCATTTAACGAAGGCGCATGGAACGGCGTGAAGCAGTATGCGGAAGCTAATAACAAGACATACGCGTACTACAGACCGTCCGAGGACAGCGAGCAGTCTCGCCTTGATGCTATTGAGGCAGCCGTCAATGGCGGAGCAAAAATTATCGTTTGTCCGGGATACTTGTTTGAAGTTGTTTTGTTCGAAGCGCAGGCGACATATCCGAATGTTGCTTTCTTATTGCTTGACGGCGAGCCTAACGACGGTAACTGGGGCACCACAGAGGCGCCTGCGGTTGCAACATACCGCACTGATGACAATGTGCACAACATTCTGTATAAGGAAGAACAATCGGGCTTCCTTGCAGGCTACGGCGCGGTTATGGACGGCATGAGAAAACTCGGCTTTATCGGCGGCATTGACGTACCCGCAGTTATCAGATTCGGACACGGCTACGTGCAGGGCGCGGAAGCGGCAGCAGTGGAGCTTGGACTTGCCAATGGCGCGGTGCAGATGAATTACTGGTATTCGGGCACTTTTGGACCAAGAGACGATATAAGGACAAAGGCGGCGCAGTGGTAT
>SACC01000078.1 GCA_009928745.1 Clostridia bacterium | reverse complement strand
ATACTAGATAATGCTAGTCTGAACAGTCAAGACTATGATGTGCTAATCGTAGCCCGCAACGGTAACGCGATAAGGATAGAGGCAGTAGCTACCTCCGGTTGTTATCTTATAAAGAAAGACAGCGGCGTATTGGAGCTGCACAGCAGTGTGCATTATCAATTTTCAGAAAGCTTTTTTCCGCTTAACGGAGTGTTTGAGCTTATTGTTCTTGCAAATGACGATGTAGCGCGGGGCATAGCGGTAACTGGAGCCACAATTAATAAAATCAATGTAAAAAAACAACTTGAACTTATATTTAACGCTACAAAAACATATAACAGCAGTAACGGATATGTTGTTAAGGAATATATAAGAGACGTTGCGTCAGCAAGCAAGTTATTGCTGGGCACCTATGCGGCGGCGGCTGTTACACAGCTTGGCGGAACAATTGTGAGTATAGATGCTAATACTACAGAAATAATTGATTGGAGACAAGGAAATCTTGTATTAAGGTCAAACAATGCTCCGATAATTGCAATAGACTATAATGGGGACTGACTAAGGTATTGTAAGATAACCTCTAAGGGAGGACATTATGGAAGGTTATAATATTATAAAAAAATTCGATACCAAGCGTAACAAAGTATTTCTTGCTGAAAGATTAGGCAAGAAATATATCATCAAACGGTATACGAGCATCGGGAGTCTTGAGTCCGAATTCAAAGTGCTGCGCGCTTTGACTGGCAAAGCTAATGTGCCGCGAGCTATACACAGACTTGATAACGAAATCGTTATGGATTACATTCCGGGGGATTCGCTAAGCACTCATTATAAGCAGGGCACAATTTTCGAAATGCCGTCGCTTGCTATCCAATTTGCAAAATTCTTGAAAGCTTTTATAGCAGCGTTACCGGGTTATATTATTAATGATATTAATTATCGTAACTATATTATCAATAACGGCATATGTTACGGACTTGACTTTGAATTTATTACCGAGGGCACAAAGGAAAGGACAACAGCCGAGGCAGTCGCCTTCGGATTATTGGTAGATGGCGTAACCGAGGAAAAGAAGAAATCGTTTTTGACAAAATTTATGCAGGAAATGGGAGTTCAGTTCTCTTTAATACAAGACAATATTCTTCGTGAAATAACCAGACGAGCTAGAAGCCTAGGTATCAAAGTAGTAGCTGAAGAGGTAATAAAAGCGCTTAACAGTTAATCTTAATATCAATGATTTTATATAATTCTCTATAGTAATAATGCCAAAAAATGTCGAAGGTTGTTGCATTTTTGCACATTGCACCGATGACAATGCATCATTAGCTTATATCACTTTACAAATATTTTTTTGCGTGGTATAATTGTTGTACTATTGACTTTCGGAGGGACGATGGAGACAAAGTTTCTAACTCCAATTCAGCTATGGCAGGATTTTAATCCAGTTAGGGATTTGCTTGAGACTGCCGTTAAAGATTATGTTAAAATAGACGAGGACATAACCTGTAAATCTTTATATTTTACGGCAATAGGCGGCGGAGAAGATGCTGTTCGGGCATATGCCGAGATTTTTGTACCAGCTAACAATTCAAGAAAAGCAGTTATTTTTATACCTGATATTAACGAAAGTATTTCAAGGGAAGCTTTATTATCATACGCCCGCGAAGGTTATATTTGCGCTTCCGTTGATCTTGCCGGTGAGGAAAAGAACGGCGGAGAATACACAAAATACAAAGGAAAATACGCATACGGTCAATACGATAAGGCAAAACAGCAGCTTAATAATTGTTCGCCGAGCGCAGAATGCTGTCCAATGTTTTTATGGGCAAGGATTGTGCGCCGTTTTCTTACTGTAATATTAGAGAATTATCCAAAAGCTGCGCCCGTTTGCGTTGCGGAGCGAAGAGCTAGCGAAATTGCGTGGCATCTTTCCGCGATGGATACGCGGCTTATTGGGGCGGTTACCTTGCTTGGCAGCAGTTTTGGCAGTTTTGTAGGCTGGAAAAAGGCGTTAAGAGAGGATGCTGACGACAATATGGACAGATGGGATACGGCGATATCTGCGTCAGCTTATGCAAAATTCGTTGGTTGTCCTATGCTGATTGTTACCGCAACCAATAGCGCAAGCGGAGAGTTTGACCGTGTGGAAGATCTTGTCGATTTGTTACCTGAAGGCAACACATATAACACTTTGGTATCCGCAAGGCTCTCCAATCAGATAAGCGAGGAGACCAACAATACGGTTATGCGCTGGATAGGCGGCATATACAGCGCAAAAAGACAGCTGCCACAAGTCCCCGGACTTACATATAGCGATAAGGGTGATTTGGTTTTTCATATTATTCCCGATGAAAGCGAGAAAAAAGTATCTTCCGTCACATTGTATTACGCCTACAATGAGGAGAATGCGCAATATCGTAACTGGCACGGTCAACCCATGATAAAGACCGAGACAGACTATTCTTTGAATGTTGAATTATGCGAGGAAGATCAAAGAGTATATGCCTATGCCGAGATAAGATACAGGGATGTGTTAGTGTCTTCCGCTCCTGTCTTAATCACGCTTGACAAGCAATATAAACGGGCGAGAACACCGAAGATAAAGCTTATTTATGATACCAGTATGGATAATTGTTTTTTTGCCGAAACTGAAGATGTGATACTTGCCAAAGACATATTGGATATTAAAAAAAGCGAGATCGGAATATCCGGAATATCTGTTTCCCGTGGTATTCTGGCAAGCTATATGGTAGGCGAAAGCCGAAAGCTTAAATATGAAGGCATATTGCAGCTATCGGCTTGCAGTATCCAAGCTCGTGATGTGACGGTATGTTTGACGCAGGAGGCTGAGGGCAAATATACAAGATACAGCGCGTTAAGGCAGTTGAAGGGCGGCGGAATATGGAATAAATTATCTTTTGAGGTTGACGATTTCCGTACCGATGAGAGAATACCGATGGATGACTGGAATAATATAAAGAAAATAGAGTTTATCAATGCGGAAGGCGTATTATTTAATAATATGCTGTGGGTATAATTATTTATATGAATAACATTAACGGGATGTCCGGACAAAGAGTTCTTACAGTAATTGTTCAAATCACAGTTTGCATTTTACTGGCTATTATAATTGTCGGCTTAATACAGCAGTATGTTTTTGCTCCTGTCCAAATTGAAGGCGCGTCTATGATGCCCACGATTAAGGTGGAAGGAGATAAGGTTTATATATTAAAAACAGGCTATAAACTTGAGTATTACGATATGATAATCTTTTTTCGTCCCAACGGAGACGATGTGGACGACAGTAAGAATCCGGCGTCTCAGCATATCAGCATTACAAAATTTCTCAATAGCCTGCCTATAATCGGCAGACAAACAGTGTCTAGCGACAACGGCGGTACGGATTTTACCTGCGTTATCAAGAGGATTATTGGAATGCCCGGTGACACTATTACAATAACTAACGGACAAGTTTTTAGGAAGCCGGCAGGCTCCTCGGAGACTGAAGCGCTTAATGATTTTGTAATGGAGAAGGATATCGGCAGCGGTTACGGTATCAAAGATACAGTAGAGCCTATTGTGGTGGGAGAGAACGAATACTATGTTATGGGAGATAATCGCAATAACAGCTACGACAGTGAGGATTACGGACCTATAAAATCCAGTTGGATATACGGTAAGGTTGTACTGATTAACAGTGATGGCAAAATGAAGGTTCCCTCAATATCAAGCCTTGTATAATAATTAGTTTATATATGTTTATTATCGACAGCTGTATTTAACATACAGCATTTTTTTTATTAATTCGACAAAAGCAATTTAGTAATATTGATATATGAATAAAATACGTAACAAAGATCTGGTCAGATTGCTGTCATATTTTGTACTTTTCATACTTTTGGGTTTTGCTACCATAAAGGGGGATATACGACCCTTTTATATAGGTCTTTTTGTGGGACTTGTATATTGCAGGCAAAATCTGCTTTTGCTCGCGCCGCTGTATATCTGCGCGATGCTGCTTGCCGAATTCAGCTGGCAGTCTTTAATCCTTGCGTCGTCTCCCGTTGTGGTACTTGGAAGCGCATACTATATACATTTTTTGTTTAAAAAACGAGTAAAAATAATGCACATATTAATTTATTCTCTGATAAGTCAGCTGCCATTATTCTTTGTCTACGGGAGCGGTTACGATATAATTGTCAACAGTTTGATAAGAATAATGATATCGCAGATATTTACACTTTCCTCAATCGTTGTTTGCTATGCGGTATTGGTGAGAGGGTTGAGATACAGGCTGACGATTGACGAAGGTCTAGCCGGAGGCATAGTCGTCCTTGCAGTGTCGCTCGGCTTATACTGTATCGAAATATCCAATGTTCATCCATATTACTTCTTCTTAGGCTTTGCGATACTTTTTGCGGGATATGTGTTCGCCGAAAAGGGACTCATTCTGTGTTTGCTTATGGGAATAGGCGGCGCGCTATACGATATCAACGTCGCGCTTATCGCTTTCACTGCAATCGGAGGCGTAATAGTGTATTCTTTGCGCAAGACCAATCCGTTTTTTATGGCGGCGGCGCTGCTTTGCTTAGATGTGGCATTTGCCGCGGTTACAAAATACAACGGCTACAATTATATCAATAGTATATTACTTGCCTCGGGCGCTATGGTTTTTGCGCTTTTGCCGGACAAAGCGAAGAATACATTATTGAGTCTTGCAGGCACAGACCGAGGCTATGCAACCCGTACTATAGTTAACCGCAACAGACTTGAGCTTTACACAAAGTTGACTGGAATAAGCTCAGTACTGTTCGAAATGCAGGGTACCCTTGTCAAAGACGTAAAGGGTATGCCTCCGCTTGCGGAAAGCAAGAATTTCTTGGCGGTCGAGCTTGCGAAAAAGTATTGCGCGACATGTTCAAGAATCAGTCAATGTGAGGCTACGCTTGGCTGCGCAACTTCTTCAGTTATATACGATATGGTAAGCCGCGCAATAGATAAAGGCAAGGCGACCATTGTCGACGTGCCCGCTTTTTTGACGGAAAGATGTAACAAAGTTAAAGACTTTTTACACGGAAGTCAGGAGATTGCCGAGTTGTACGGAGCGAAAAAGGAGATGAGCGACACAATAGATAATTCCAAGCTCATTATGAGCGAACAGGTGTCGGGGATTGCAGGGATGCTATTAGAGCTTGCAAAAGATGTGAAAAAAATAGTATCTTTTGACTCGGACAGGGAGGCTAGGATTATTGACGAACTTGCATACAAAAATGTGGTGGCAAGTGAGGCGGTGGTTTTTTCGGACGGGGATATAGTCAACGCAATAATAGTGGTAAGGGAAGCGGATGAGGGCAAGGCAATAATCGGAAAGCTCTTGTCAAAAGTTATTGGCTCGCCAATGATACAAAGCAGCCGCAGCACACACAGCGCAGGTATGGTTAGCATATCTTATGTATCCGCGCCCAAATACGATATTATCTTCGGAGAAAGCGGCTCGCTAAAAGAGGGTAGCGATAAAAGCGGAGATACAAAAAGCATCGTCAGAATAGGCACTGACAAGGTGCTGATTGCTATATGCGACGGAATGGGCAGCGGTAAGGCGGCTAATGAGGGCAGCAATTCGGCAATGAGTCTTGTGGAAAGTTTTTATAAGGCGGGAATAGACGACACGGTGGTGTTGTCTCTCATCAATAAGCTATTATCAGTACGCAACGAAGAGAATTTTCAGACGCTCGATATGTGCGTTTTTAATCTTAGAAAGGGGTATGCGGATTTTATCAAGCTGGGCGCGCCCGAATCTGTTGTGCGCAACAAGGAAAGCATAGAGATTGTCGGAGGAGGAGCGCTGCCGTTAGGAATATTGGATAGCGTTAAGCCCTGCGTTACGAGAAGGCATATTAACTCAGGCGATATGATTGCAATGATATCTGACGGGGTAACTGACAATATCGGCGCGGAAGGCGTCGCAAGGATATGCGAACAAAATAAGACAACCAATCCTCAGACACTTGCCGATTTAATAGTCGAGGATGCTGAATATATCGGAAAAAGCGATGACAAAACGGTGATATGTTGCAGATTGTTTTACCGTATTTAAGGAAGTTTTGAGTTGAAAGCTTTGATATAATTACTAGAAACATTTTTAACATGCGTAATCATTTATAGGAAGTAAATTCATAATATTTTTTTATTTTCGACTGCATAATCGACTTGAATTAAAAGATGTTACTTGTATTGTAGTAGATTTTACACTTTACTTATGTGTATTTTTGGGATATAATACTATTTAAGGGACACAATCTTTTACTAGAGGTTATTATGGAATTCTTAGGCGACTATCATACACATACAAGATACAGTGACGGCATAGGTACAGTACGGGAAAATGTCAGCGCTGCAATAGCA
>SACC01000558.1 GCA_009928745.1 Clostridia bacterium | reverse complement strand
TTCTCCCGGGAGTAAAATTCGCAATAAGATCAGTATAGGTTCTGTCGTAATATCCGACTATCATAGCACCGGCTACCGGAGCGCACGTATTAGTCAAGTTGCCGTTGGTATTATAGTATTCCGGGAAAGTCGCATTGATGTAATCCTCTTCGGTAACTTTCGAGGTGTAATTGATTACCTCCGTGGCCCTCGTCTGAACCGGTTGCCCAAAAGTAGGGACGCCGTAGTAGATAACCCTGGTTCGGGAAGTCTCCGCATAAGCCGTATCGGACGGTAAAATTGCGAAGCTGAATACCAAAACAACGGCAACGGTTACAACCGCCGCGATTACGCTTATAATCTTCTTATTCGATTTTTGCATTACCTTTCCTCCTTTGGTGTATAAGAATATAATGCATCAACCCTCGTCTTTGTCCCAGCCGTCTTCAATCAACACCGTTTTTATTATTGCCGTGGAGCTTTGCTTCAGCCTCTCGACATTGGACTTTGACAGCTGCAGAATTTTTGCGATTTGCCGTACTGTCTTATCCTCGTAGCATACCAAAAGGAATACTCTTTTTTCATTATCCGTCATCCGGCTTAATCCGCGGGCGAAAGTCTCCCTCAACGCGATTTGCCTGATCAGCAAATCTATATTCTCGGTATAATTATCGTGTTCGATAATATCGTCAATGTTTAACGGTATGATAATGCGCTTTTCTTTGCGCAGTCTCATTTTTAACATGTTCTCGAATATTTTTGTAAAATAGTTGAATCCGTTGGCGACATACCAGCATCTATTACAGTACTTATGGATATCCGCCCAAAAATCCTGAACCGCATCCTCCGCCCTGTCAGGATTTTTAAGATACCTTATGGCAATGAAAGTAAGATGCGTGCCCATATAATTATGCAAGTCGGTAACGGCGTCGCCGTTACCCTCTCTTATATCTTTTATACATCTGTTAATTTTTTCTACCGTGCCGCAATCCATTCTATTTAAGATCCCTATGATGTAACATTAGATTTGTTAATCGAAAATAAAACTAATACCTGTTTTACTTATTAATGATTCTCCACCACGCTAAGCTTAATCGGATACAGCGGTCATAGCATTGCCGCGCAATCAAGCAGCGATAAATCTGTTTGCTTATGTCTTACGGAATTTTCATGATTTCGCTTCCGGCGTGTTCAGCATATTTTAATTATACTTATAAATATACTA
>SACC01000077.1 GCA_009928745.1 Clostridia bacterium | reverse complement strand
AGTTGATTATGCGGTCGCCCTGATATATCAAACCCTTGTTATACAGGTCAATAAATACTCTTTTAACAGCCTTATTACATTTTTCATCCATAGTGAAGGCTTCTCTGTCCCAATCGCATGAGGACCCGAGCTTTTTTAATTGCTGGACTATTTTGCCGCCGTATTGCTTTTTCCATTGCCAGGCTCTATCCAAGAAACCGTCTCTGCCAACATCCTTTTTGCTGAGTCCTTCTTTTGCCATTGCCTCAACGATTTTGACCTCAGTTGCAATGGACGCGTGGTCAGTGCCGGGCAACCAAAGAGTGCAATAGCCTTGCATTCTTTTAAAACGGATTATGATATCTTGTATTGTATTGTTGAGCGCGTGACCCATATGCAACTGCCCCGTAATATTCGGTGGGGGAATTACTATGGTGAAAGGTTCTTTATTCTTGTCAATTACCGCATGGAAATATTTTTTGCTTTCCCAAAACTCGTATAAAGAATTTTCAAATTCCTGTGGTTGATAGGTTTTTTGCAGTTTCATTTATTTATCCTCATAGATGTTAATCATGTTTGTCATTCGTATTATCTTTTTGATTTATACTGTAATTGATCTTGATGTCTTTGCTGTCCTTGAATTGCTTGACTCCGCCAATCTGCTTAAGCACCATTCGGGTATAGACTGCCGCAGCCGTATAGGAAAATGCAAGACCTATTGCGAAGACGCAATATATAACTATATCATATATTTTGCCCGCATTTGCTCCGCCTGATTGAGCCACAACGCCAACAGAGCCGCCAAAGAAACTCATAAGAATTGCAATAGCGAAGACGAATGCCGCTGCTTTGCCGAAGAAATTAGCTTTACCCACTATGTTTTTATTAGCAAGTAATATACCGCCAATTATCATATACAACTCTTTGGCGCCGATAAGCGCCGGGAATATCCAATGCAGATTGCCGCCTATTGTAAGGCATATTATAACGGAGACTTGAAGCAGCTTGTCCGCTAACGGGTCAAGCATACTGCCAAGGTCAGATGTTAGATTATATTTTCTTGCAATTTTGCCATCTACAACATCGGTAAGAGATGCAAAAGCAAAAATCGCGAGCGATATATAAATATTGAGAAAAGCCGCTTTTGTTACCAAAAAGAAAACAAGTACAAACGCTGGCACACAGATTAATCTGACATAAGTCAGTATATTGGGTATATTGAATACTTCACCTTTTTTGATAACCATTTTCATAATTTTCTCCTTATAAAGAGAATTATACACTAAGCAATAATTTATGTCAAAGATAAGTTATACAAAATCGATACTATATTGCCATAAGATAGCGCTCTAATTTGACAGTTAGTACAAAAATATCGGTAACAATGGCATAAACTATTCAAAAAAGGAGGATGTTATGTCAACAATTAATTTTTTTCGCGGACCGACAGCAGATGTGTCAGAGGTGCCTATTGCGGATGGTCAGATAATATTCGACACCGAAAAAAGAACAATTAGTATGGATTATTTTAATTCAAGAATGATAATGGGCAATACTGTCAGTTATATTTATCCAGTGATAGAGGCTAATATGTGGACAACGGATATGACCGTTCTTGTCGAATTAGCTAATGCCAATACTTATAATATTAGTCTGGGAGTCCCTAATCCGACAACGGTGGAAAATATTGATAATGTAAGAAAAGCGAGGATATCAATATCAAGTGTAGATTCTGTCGGCATAACATTAAGCTGTGTTGAGCTGCCTGTTAATACGCTTGATATCGCGCTTCAACTATGCTCTATCGTAGAGTAAAGGGGGTAGCAATATGAACGGATTTCAACCTATTTCATACGGAGAGGTGAGCGCTCCAGTAGACAATACCGAGATACTTCAGCAGCTTGCCAATGTAAAATTAGATACAAGTCTTAATACCGAATTACTGCAAAAGCTGACCAATGTACAGACGTATTCAAGCCTTATTCTCAATAATATGGGTATTTCAGTCAATACAGGACTGGTCCTTCCTGAGTTTGCCTATAATGGCAATGTCTCTCAGACCGGATATGAGTTATCTTACGGTACTACAATAATGAATGCATGCCGCAACTATAATTATACCTTTGGATTTGATATAAGCGGTATCACAACGAAACATTTTATCGAAGTCAGGTATAGATTCAATAACATTATATATACCTCATACCCGATATATCAATCGTACAATTATTTTGTAGCCGAGCCTTCCTTCTATAATCCGCTAAGAGTCGCAATAGCAGAGAACGGAATATTTACTACTAACTATAGCTATCTAGAAGGTAGTTGCGGTATCAGGTTTACTTGGGACAAGGTTTATAGGGCGCCGGTTAATGTGTTGTATGTTGGCGCTTTACAATACTCTTCACTTTTATAGGCGTGACTTTTAGCGCATTTTAGGCGTTTTGGCATCCACTGCCTTAGTCGTGTACACAAAGTACACTTCTTGCGGTCAGCGGATGCCAATAACCCCAAAACTACATCAAAAATCCACGCCTATAACTTTTAATATGTATAGTAGTTAATTACTTAAAGATTTTAGATATTTTTCGTCTAATTCTTTTCTTAAATCAAGTGTATTTGCATACATAAAAGCGGTTAATAACAAGTCATAAATATTATCATATAATTTCTCTAATTCAGTTTTAGTCATTGATTCTAAAATAATATTTTTATTTTTGGAATCCAAATTATTATGCCTAATATTATATTTGTTAATTAAGCCGCTTATTGTTGTTGCAAACTCTTTCATATTATTAGATATTAATTTTGATTTATATTCATTGCCTTCAAATAAATCTGCTAGGTTTTTTAATATATCTCTTTTTGCAGCAACATTTCCCTTTAAATTATATCTATTGTATTCCATCACGCGTATAGCATTTGTTTCATCAATGTTTTCTGCTACAACTGTAGCGCGTGCATTTTGCTCTACAATAATTATTTTTTCAAAATCAACAACAAATCTTTTATAACCAATTTTAGATAAAGCGTTATCAATGTTTTTTATAATATGGAAAATAATTTTAATTTAAATTTAAGTTTAACAGGTATAAGTAACAAATTAGAAAATAGTTCACAATATTTTAAATACTGCTCTTGATTAGGTATACGATAATTAAAGCTATTTGGAAATTCTAATTCTAATGAATCCATAATATCATTAATTGAAGTGCAATTATTGCGATATTTCCATTCTAAAAAATTGTGATCAATTAATTCAAATAGATTATAAGAATTGTGTTCAATATTTTGTTGAAAACATTTCCAAATCCTAATTACTTCTTGATTATAATCGATTTTTTCTTCTAATAATTCAAATATACTTTTTCTCATGTATAACCCCTTACATAAATATGTAAGACCGCGTATTTTTGATGCAAATTAGAGGGTTGTTGGCGACCGCTGACCGCAAGGAGTGTACTTGATGTAAACGACTAAGGCAGCGGATGCCAAAACACCTAAGATGCGCGAAAAGACGTGGTCTTTTATTCGTATTTTAGGATTTCAAGACCAGCCTCATCAAACAACTGCATGGAGAATTCGTCCGGATAGCCTTCCTTGAAGATAACTTTTTTGATACCTGCGTTGATTATCATCTTAGCGCAGATAACACAAGGCTGATGAGTGCAATATAAAGTAGCGCCTTCAACTGATACGCCGAGTTTCGCCGCCTGAATAATAGCGTTTTGTTCAGCGTGCACTGCGTAACATATCTCGTGACGGGTGCCAGACGGGATACCAAGCTTTTTTCTCAAACATTCGCCGCGATCTTTGCAACTCATAACTCCCGAGCTGGCGCCGTTGTAGCCTGTCGTCAGGATGCGTTTGTCGCGTGTAATGATTGCGCCGACCTGTCTGTTGATACAAGACGACCAATCCGCTACAATAAACGCCATTTCCATAAATCTCTTATCCCATTTATCCATTGTTTTTCTCCTATACGATTAATAACAAAATTTCGGAATATTTTGGTTTTTGAATGATTATAACATAATTTGACAGTATTTCTTTGCTTGTTTGAATAATTAACATGCACCGGCTTTGTATGGTCATTAGTCCTTGGTATGAATGATTATTAAATTTAGAGATATAATTAATTTACTCCAAAATCCTTTTTGAGTACGGCGATACAATCTGCCAGCACATCGACGGCTACGCAACAGGCGATTTTGGTTTCGCTTGTGGTTATCGTCCAGATTTTTGCATTGACGGTTGACAACAGTTTTAATACTCTTGCGGTAACGCCGAACTGGTGCTCCATACCCGCGCCTTCGATTGATAGCTTTGCAAGACCTGTATAGACTGAATACTTAAAGGAGCAATCTTTCAGCAATCTGCGCGCTATATCGCTGTGACCGTCTTCAATTGTGAAGCTTATATCGGCGGTTTCGTCGTGCGACAATACCTCGCTGACCATATCTATATTAACCTTATTGTTACCCATATCATCCAAAAATACCATAAGTTCGGTTTGAGTAATTTTGTTGAGCGTGATAAGAGTGACGCCTTTCAAACCAGTAACATTGGTTACCGAGCGATCCTTGCCAACAATGTCCTTCATATTATACAAACCCGATTGCTTGTCTTGTATGAATTGCGCGGCGCGTACGCTGCCGTGCGCTAGTATCTGTCGGCTTTGCGCTTCGTGAGAGAGCGTAACCACTTCATCAGTGCCTATGTACATGATGTCGTGTTTGCCTACAATCGTGCCGCCGCGTATCGCGTGAATACCGATAACGTTATTGCCGCGTTTTTCGTTGCCTGCGTGTCTGCCGTAGCAAAACGACATTTTATCTTCATAAACCTCATTGATTTCCTTCGCAATCGATATAGCGGTGCCGGAGGGCGCGTCAACCTTGTTGTTATGATGCTGTTCTATAATCTCTACTTCGTAGCTTGTACCCAAGAATCTCGCCGCCTGTTTTGCAAGATTGATAAGAAGATTGACGCCGAGCGACATATTGCTCGACATAAAAATGGCAATTTCACGGCTGGCGGCTTTTATCTTTTCGATTTGCTCTTGGGAATGACCAGTCGTAGCGATTACAAGATTGGTTTTTGTGGAAAGGGCGTATCCGAGTATATCGTCGAGCGCTTCAGGTCGCGAAAAATCTATAATCACATCGGGCGCAAGGTTTATCTCGTCAACAGAAGAGAATATCGGTACCGAAAAATCCTCTTGCTTTGCGAAGATGTCAAAACCGCCTATAACTTCATCCGTCTTGTTGTTGGTAAGGACGAAATATAGACTGCGTCCCATCTTACCTCCGATACCCCAGATAAATACTTTCATTCTTTCACCTCAGTAAATTAAGTTCGCGCATTGTATGGCGCAGTTTTTCAACATTTGCTTCTTCCATTACCGTTAAAGGCAATCTCATATAAGGCTCACACAGTCCGAGCAATGATGCCGCCATCTTGACGGGTATAGGATTGACCTCCGAGAAAAGCGCCTTGATAAAGGGCAGTAGTCTAAGCTGGATGTCTCTTGCGGTTTTGGTGTCGCCGCTAAGATACGCCTCGACCATATTGTGCATTATCTCGGGGATAACATTGCTTGCAACGCTTATAACGCCTGCGCCGCCAACGCTTAATAGCGGCACGACGATTGCGTCATCGCCTGAGTACAGCGCGGCATTGTTACCAATTAGTCTTGCTGTGTCCGCTATTTGTTCCATATTGCCGCAAGCTTCTTTGATAGCGACGATATTACCGATACCGGCAAGCTTCCCCATAGTGGCGGGTAAGATATTGACACCGGTGCGTCCCGGTACATTATATGCTACGATAGGTAATTTTACGCTATCGGCAACAGCTTTGTAGTGCTCATACAATCCGTTTTGCGTGCATTTGTTATAATAGGGTGTGACTATCAATAAGCCGTCCGCCCCAAGACTCTCCATATGTTGAGAACTTTTGATAACTTCAGCAGTGCAGTTGCCGCCGCTGCCAAGTATTATCGGTATCCTCTTGTTGACATGCTTAATTGCAAATGTTGCAACTGCGGTTTTTTCTTCGGTTGTCATTGTGGAAGGCTCGCCGGTAGTGCCCAAGACTACAAGCGCATCCGTTTTGTTCTCTAATTGAAAGTCAAGCAGTCTGGCTAGTGAATTAAAATCTATTTCCCCTTTTGAATTAAAGGGAGTAATAAGCGCAGTCGCGCTTCCTTGAAAAATACTCATATAATCTCCTTAATATGCGAAAGATTATCACTTATGCGATAACCGTTACGCTTAATATTTTTATGTCAAAAATGTTGATAATATTATAACCCTTTTGCGATTAAGAGTTGCGCAATCTGTACAGCGTTGGTTGCAGCGCCCTTGCGGATATTGTCTGCGACAACGAATATATTGCAGCCGTTCTCTACCGAGT
>SACC01000557.1 GCA_009928745.1 Clostridia bacterium | reverse complement strand
CTGTTTTCGCCGCGTTAATAAGCTGTTCATTCAGTTTCTCTGCCTGATGCCTGTTGGATCCGAAAAACGGAAGTGTTTTAGCATATTTATTTAATTCAACATCTTCCCTCTTTGCCATAAGGCCATCTCCTATATTGCATAGTCCGGCACGCGCCAATTATTATTTCCCATATCTTCACGCTTAAGGGTCTTTTTTCTAGCCTTAACGATGGTACTCTGTATCCACTTATCGTATTTCTTTGGGTAATTCTCTTTCAAAATGTCAAAAGCAGTGCGTCCCTTATTATCTTCAATGGCTGTATCGGCACCAGCCTTGATAAGCAGCTTCATCAGGCCTGTGTAGCCCCCGGCTGCAAGATACATAAGGGCAGTAAGACCTTTGTTGTTTACAGTATTAATACAAGCTCCGGAAGCAATAAGCGCAATTACTGTCTCTTTATTTTTTTGCGGTCGCATGCATGTAATTATCATAACCGTATTCCCGTCACTATCTGTTTTTTCAATGTCAGCACCTTTATTGAGAAGCAGTAAGGTTATTTCTGTATACGCTTTACAGGCAGAGTACATAAGCGGAGTCCGGCCATAGTCACTTTGTATATTAGGGTCAGCTCCGGCTTTTAATAATAATTCCATGATATCGGCATGGCCATTATAAGCGGCTTCTATAATTGCACTGTACTCCCCTTTGCTCAGAATATTCAAGTCGGCGCCACGGTTGATCAGCAGCTCCACTGTTTTTATATGACCTGTCTCTACGGCATTCATCAGTGCGGTAAACCCATATTCATCCTGTGCGTTTATATAGGCGCCATGATCCAGCAACTCTTTTACTTTTGTTAAATCACGACTTTTTGTCGCTATAATAAGACTTCTGTTAAGGTCTCTGGTTACCATTTCCTTGTCTCCTATATGTCATAATCAGGTGTACATCCGCTGATATGTGCAGAATCTTCGAGTTTTAAGTTATTTTTTCTTTTTATATATTCTTCGAGACCTGCGACCCTGGCAGCCATCACGGGAAATGAACTGTACCGACTGTTGTTTTTCACAAGTTCGGCAGTTGATTGGGGGGAATCGTAGAAGCTGCCGCCTATCTTAAGTTTGCCACCTGCTTCGATGATCATATCTATAATATTTAACGTATCCGATTCAATACGAAGGTCTTTTTCGGCATCTTCCGCACATCCATATGCTTCTTCGACATTC
>SACC01000556.1 GCA_009928745.1 Clostridia bacterium | reverse complement strand
AATAAAACGTCTCTTTTAAAAATATTTTTTTTCACCCTGCTATCTATTTTAATCGTAGTGTTATCGTTTACCGCTTTATTTATTATTTTATATAAACCGAGTATAGGCATCAATAATCCGGCCGGGGATAGCGATAGCATTGAAACGGTTTTTTCTTCGGATAATGAAGATGCTGCCCCTCCGGTTACATCGGCAGGTGATCCAAACGAACTCAGAAAAAAAGATTTTTATACTTTTTTGGTCATGGGGCGCGACAATGTGGGTCTCAATACGGATATTATCATACTGCTTTCATTTGATATCAGCAGTGGTGCGATCAATATCCTTCAGATCCCCCGCGATACGTACATGGAAGTGGACTCCTCTCCGTTTAAAATAAACGCCGCTTTTGCGATCATGCACAACAGAGCTTATAACAACGGAGAAAGCGACACGGACAATGCCGCTATGAAGGGCTTTATTTCCCTTCTGGAAGAAAACCTTGCCATTAAAATCGACTTTTATGTGTTATGCGATTTATCGGGTTTTCGCAATATCATCGATATTATCGGCGGAGTGAAGATGGATATCCCCTATAATATGAGTTATGACGATCCGGATCAGGATCTGCATATCGATTTGATGAAAGGAATACAAACACTTGACGGCGAAAAGGCCGAGCAATTCATAAGGTTCCGAAGCGGATACATCGAGGGCGATATCGGCAGGATGGATGCCCAGAAATTATTTATGTCCGCTTTTATCAAGCAGTTAAAATCAAGTATGAAAATAAACACAATCACCGGTATTGCCGATGAAGCGGTAAAAAATGTAAAGACATCTCTGTCCCTTGCCGATATCATATACTTTGTCAAGGAATTTTATCTGATAGACAATGCTGATATGAATTTTATTACTTTTCCCGGATCATCCGCCAGGGCCGGGGTAACGACCGGCGTATGGTATTATATTATGCACAGAGCCGATATACTTGCACTGCTGAATATGTATTTTAACGTATACAACAGTAAAATAACCGATGAACGGTTTGACAGCAGCCTTGCATTTACAAATCAAAAAATGCCGCATATAAACGATATATATATTTCCGAATTGTCGGAAGATCTGAAGCAGCTGATCCGTTCCGCGGAACAAATAAATGAAGAAGGACTCGAAATTTACTTAATAAATTAACGGAGGTATTCAATGGGAAACGAAAACAATAAATC
>SACC01000555.1 GCA_009928745.1 Clostridia bacterium | reverse complement strand
AATCTGACTTCGATTGGTGAAGGCGCCTTCCAAAATTCTAGCGCTATGACGAAAATCACGATTCCTTCTGGCGTGACAATTATTAATAATTATGTCTTTGATGGCTGTGATAATCTTGCCGAAATTATTTTTGATAGTGGCGAATATTCTGTTAATAGTAAAATTACTTCCTTTGGTATCGCGGCTTTCCGCGACACAGCAATTAGCGAATTTACTGTTCCTTTCAGTGTTCGCAATATTCAAGAAAGCACATTTGAAAATTGTGATAACCTCGTCAGTGTCTTTGTTTATAACAATACCGAAGATACAACAAGAACTGAGTATATTTATGATGAAGAAACAGGTGAAACTGTTCCGGTTCAAGTTTCCCATGGCCTAACTAAGATTACGACGAAAGCTTTTAATAATTCCGCTTTATTTAAAGAATTAGTACTTGTTGACGCAAATAATGTCGTCACTAGTCCTCGCGACCGTGTCAGTTTACCAGTTACCTTACGGCAACTTGGCGAAAGTAACACTGAATCTTATGTTTTCTCGAATACCGCGGTAGAAGTTTTAGATTTAACGAGTCAAATTCGTTTTATCGCCCCAGCATTAGCGAAAGATGCTTCCTTACTTCGTGAAGTTATTATTGTTGATTCAGTTGACATGCTTATCACGACCATTTATAAAGAAGCTTTTATGAATTGTGTCGCCCTTGAAGAATTTGTAATGCCTAACTCCGTGCGGGCTGCGAACTCTTCGGTCTTTGAAGGATGTACAGCCTTAACTTCTGTTACTCTTTCCACTGATTCGCGCTTTAATACTCTCGACACGAATTTATTCCGTGGTTGCACAGCCTTAACCGACATCGTTATTCCAAGCAACGTCCAAGCTATTAAAGATCGCGTTTTTGAAAGTTGCACAGCCTTAAGTGCAATTACGATTCCCTCATCAGTTATTAGCATGGGTAATAATGTCTTTAATAACTGCAACTCCAGCATTGCCATTACCGTTATGACGAATAATGACAACACCGCAAACTGGAATGCCCTATGGCTAGGAACTTCAGGTTTAACCGAAGCCGCGAATGTAACTTACGTGGCTGAATAAGTATTAAATGGTATTTAAAAAGGCCCCTTTGATTGGGCCTTTTTATTTGTTCATTATTTGTTCAGGCTTTTTGCGGACGAAGGAAGAAACTAGATCCTCTTTGAGAATTAATAAACC
>SACC01000554.1 GCA_009928745.1 Clostridia bacterium | reverse complement strand
CTGAGACCCCTGGTCATATAGGAATATTAATCGGCAAAGTGATTTCGGTTGAATCCCGTAACGGTTATATGTTTGCGGAGATTAGCAGCAAGCACGATATAAAGAAAGGTGATGGTCTCAAAATAATGCGTAATAATATTGAATGCGGCGGCGCTGATGTTACCTCGGTCACGCGGAAGGGCAATAATTATGTTGTACCGGTAAGCATAGGCGTTAGTATAGGCGACGAAGTAAGACTGACTACAGACATTGCTCAACTATTACGAATAAACAAGCAAAGAAAACAATTAAAGATAAATATATTTTTTCAAATCAACAAGGGCAAAGCGTTACTTACCGCAAAATATAACAATATTTCGGTAAGCTGCGAGAGCGCATTGGATATAGTTGAGCGAAGCCTTGCCAATGAACAAATAACTGAACAATTATCGAAGACTAATGATACACCGTTTTTGGTCGATAGCATTAGTATTGATAATAACGGCGGATATCTTGCGAAGTCTGCTTTGAACGGTATGAGAAGAGAGGCGCTAATACATCTTGAAAAGGCAATAATTGAAGCCTACCGCCGCGAAGAATACTACGGTAATCCATATAACCAGTATACTCCAAAACTCCATGTTAAGCTGAATACAAGGTTAATCGAAATACAATATAAGGCGCAAATTATCAACAACATTCAGGCTGAAGACGTTATAATAATTAATCCAATAGAATTCAATATGAAAAGCATTGGCAAGCTTGTAGCCGAAGCGGAAAAACTCTGCAAAAATATTTATATTAAAATGCCTAGGCTTAACCGTAGCGGAGAGTATTCGGATATTCTGGAATTTGCTAAGGTGAACAATCTCGGGTTGCTTGCGGATAACGCTTATGTTGTACAATTCGCAAGAGAAAACAGGCTAAATTATATCGCAGGTATGGGACTCAATATATACAACGCTTTGACTTTTGATTATTACGGCGATGCGGAATATATTATAATATCTCCTGAGATAGGTAATAGCGCGCTGCTTGAGCGCGGAGGCGTACTTTTTGCTGCGGGATATTTGCCATTAATGACGCTTGCGCATTGTCCGCACGCCCTTGTATATGATACAAAATGCTTATGCGCTACTCGCGGCAGGACATTATATTATAAAGACGGAGCAAATCGTTTTGCCGTCGTGCCAACCGTTGCAAAAAGCTGTCAATTTACTATGTATAACTG
>SACC01000553.1 GCA_009928745.1 Clostridia bacterium | reverse complement strand
GGCTGTGATACCTCAGACCGCAGTAGCGACCGATTTTATAACTATTCCTTCCATAAAACGCTCTAAAATAGCCAAAGTTTTTGATACTGAATATCGTCTGCTCTTTCAGAACCATAACGAACTGGTTATGTCCAAAACCATTGTCGATACGAACCGTGTCAGGACCACATTCCGCCTTGTTATAGTGCGGAAAGTATTTATCGATTCCATACGTGAAGCGATGAATAAGCATAAGCTTACGGTACGCGTCATGGTACCGGAACCGTGTGCGTTAATCGACGCGGCATATAAATTAAATCCGCAGCTTATGAAAACTGCCTGCATTATCGCCGATATAAGAAACGGACACTCAATTATAGTCGTATGCGGCAAGGGTATATATCTTGGCTCGTTTTCATTACCTTTCGGATGGGAAACATTGCATACAAACAGGGTAACCGACGAAGTTTCGCTTTTTAGATCTAACGCGGCGGAACTGGCGGTACTCAACGCCAAAGAAAAAGCAAAGTCGGCAAGACTGACATCGGTTATTGATAACTGCAATAACTGTGATCAGTCGGAAAGCAGCTCAATTGGCACGAATAAAATGAAAGACACAAGAAAGCTTCCTATATTCCGACCTGCGCCGCAGGACCGGGAAAGCTTTGTTATGGAAAACTTCAGGAATATACAAAAGCGAATATTATTATGTGTCCGCGAATGCGGACTTGTGTCCTATTACCCGAAAATTGAGACAGTATGCTTGAATTTACCGCGCAGATTCGACTTTGTCGCCGAGCGGCTGAATAAAGAAGAAGAAAATAACCTCCGCTGGACTAATCTGCCTTATTGTGACGAATCGTGCGCGGATTTTAATAATCTTGTCTTCTATTCAATCAGAGATATGAAAAACACCGCCGAAATCCCGCTTTTTTCATAAAATTAATGATGAATGATAAAAAGGGGTTCACCCTCGTCGAATGCGCGGTAGCCATAGCGCTTGTTGGCATAATAATACTGGCGGCGTTTTCTACCGTGGTATATGTGGCAAAATCGCAGGATAAATACGACAGATATTTTCTTGCGCAAAATAAGCTGGAATGTCTGCTGACATGCTTCAAGTCGGGCGATTTTGAAAGCTCGGCGGAACTGCTGACCGGTTGCCCCGTACCGGAGGATAAAATATTCTATTATGCCGCCGACGGAGTTATATCGACGGAGAAAAGCTATTC
>SACC01000076.1 GCA_009928745.1 Clostridia bacterium | reverse complement strand
CCGATTTTTGCCCAAAACACCGCGCTGTTTGCATATTCGATTTTGATATCCATATCTGATATCTTTTCTTTATATTCCTCGTATCCAACCATATCAAAATTATACCAAAATATCGCGCGCTTTGCAATACGCTTAATAATCTTTATCTTTTATTGTTCTTTTATTCTCAAAAAATTTGTATTTTTCCTTCATTGCTGATATTTGCTATAAAACGCATATTATACGCAAAGTGTATATAATTCCATTCCGAGTTATGGGTAAATGTATCAGCACACCCCTTTCTTAAGCATTCCCTTAATAATAGTAGCTATTATATTTTTCTTTTTTGGTTGATAAAATCTTCCTGACAATATAGTATTGACAACTTTTATATCTTTGAGCTTATTAATAGGCGTATTATAAGGATTCTTATCTATAATCACCATATCGGCTATTTTCCCGACTTCCAGGCTACCTCTTTTCTTTTCATCAAAGGTCGCATAGCAACCATTATATGTGCACATTCTTATTGCCTGCTCAAGCGTGACGCGCTGCGCCTCGTTCGGATGATTGCAAGCCTTATATATCCATTCAAGCGGTTCGGGCATAGTGACCGGCGCATCTGAACCCGCCGACAAAACTATCCCGTTATCAAGAAAAGTTTTGTACTGTTCGCCCTTATACAGTCTATCTCCCAACGCTTTGTACATATATTCCAGAACTTCGGGGATAAGAAAAGCCGGCTGAGCGAGTATCTGTATATTGTAATCCTTGCATATCTGGATTCCTTCCTCGGTATTAAGGGTAGAATGAATCAAGCCGTGTCGATGATCATCCCGCGGATAAGCGTCAAGCGCGCGCTTTAATACTCTTGTACCCTGCGCGAACGCAGCGTCTCCTATTGCGTGCATTTGTATCTGCAAGCCTTGTCTGTTGGCGCGGTCTATATTGTCGAATAACTCTTCGTCGCTATAATATAGTATGCCCTTATTGTCGGTTCCCTCGTACGGTTCAAGCATCGCCGCGTCTCTAGAGGTGATACTGCCGTCTAAGGCTGTCTTAAAGCATCCGCCTATGCGGGGCAATTTGCGCTTTGTCGCTTTAGCCGTATCAAAGGACTGTATAAAAATACGCATCTGAAAGCCGCTATCCTGCCCTCTTGCGAGCCAAGTCAGGAAATCTACGTCCATATCACGCGGAAAACCTGAACCGCTCATTGCGTGAACTGTACCCACTCCCTTTGACACATATTCGTCAATAGCATCCTGAAATGCGCTTAAGACATCTAATTTGTCTAGTACTTTAGGGAGATTATCTGCCGCGCGATAAAACGCCTCGTTCTTCATTATGCCGGTATCATAATTATATCCGCGCACGGTAGACAGACTCTCAGGCATTTTTTTAAGCGCTGCGCTGTTAAGCACCGCGCTGTGACCGTCATTGGTGATTATAATTACTATGCGCTTAGGGAACAACGGGTCAAGCTCTGCTTTGGTAATAAGCTGTCCCTCCTCCACTCTGGAATGCGCGCCGTATGCAAGGATAGTTTTGCCTTTTTTTAGATTATCGTCACTTTTCTTTAGTATCTCTAAAATTTCCTTATTACTTTTTGCGTTATTAAGTCTTACTGTGGTCGCAAGCACTGCAAAGGAAGCAAAATGCGAATGTGTGTCGACAAAAGCGGGAAGCATTGCGCCCTCGTTAAGTTCTGTTACGGCGAAGTTTGCATATATATCGGGCAAAGCATCCCCTACGAACACAATTCTGCCCTTATCCTCTACAAGATAGCCGTATATACCGTTATTTGCGTCAACTGAAATAATAGTTCCTTTATATACTGTCATTTCCTCTCCGTATTGCTAATTTGTCCTCCCGTACAAGAAAGGGCTTAAAAAATTATAGCATAATTCGAGCCGTTTACAAAGCCTTTGCCCCTAATAATGTATAAAAATATTTATATGCATCTTTTTATGCAAATTCTGTTACTCTATAATGTACTATGCCGTCTAATCCTGATGCTTGTTAATTACCATAGTCACAAAATATTATTTATACATTAATTCCTTAAGTCACCTCATAGTTTTGCGCGCAAATACATCATCTATTTAGTTACTTACAAATTTTATAAGTTTTGCTTTCGAATATAATTTTGCAATTTTCTTAAAATAAATATTGAATAAAGATAAGGAGAAAATATGAAGAAAGTATTATTGTTTATAACGCTTATAGTAACTATTTGCGTTTTAGCGTTAAGCGTGTCCTTGACATCGCTCTCAGTAAGCGCCGAATCGCCGCAGGACAGCCTTGACGATTCCCTTACAGTTGCGGCGACAACCTATACTGTGCAGAGCGGAGACAGTCTATGGAAAATTGCGGTTAGATACGAAATCGGGATTGCCGAGCTTATTAAGGCAAATCCGCAGATTGCTAATCCTTCGCTGATATATGTAGGACAAAAAATTGCCATACCCGAGGCATCGCCTTTAAAGACCATTGAAGATGAGATTTTCAGACTTGTCAACGTTCAGAGAGTCAACAATGGACTGCAACCATTGAAAAACAACTGGCAAGCGGCAAGAGTTGCGCGTATCAAGTCACAGGATATGATAGATAGAAACTATTTTAGTCACACTTCCCCAACCTACGGCTCGCCTTTCAAGATGATGGAAGCGTACGGACTGCGGTTCTCATCAGCGGCAGAGAACATCGCCTACGGACAACGCTCGGCTGCTGAGGTAATGAACTCTTGGATGAACTCTCCGGGTCACCGCGCTAATATCCTTAGCCGCAATATTACCGAGATCGGAGTCGGCGTAGCCAAAAAAGCCAACGGAACAATGTATTTTACCCAAATGTTCTTAAAGCCACTGTAAATATCCATCATAATAGTTTGACTTAATAAAAAACAAAATCAGATTATTTACTAAAATAAAATTGTTGCTTTGAAAGTATAAAATAGCGCAGTCGACGAAACAACTGCGCTGTTTTATTTTCTACAAATCACTACAAATTCTGTATTACAATTATTAATTACAGATTTTTAATGATTCTATCCGTCATTTCGGTACAGCTTAACGGAGCGGTACCGTTGTCGAGAATATCGCTCGTACGGCAACCCGCAGATAGCGTGGTATCGACTGCTTTTTCTATTGCTGCCGCCTCAAGTTCCAAGCCGAAAGACAGCCTTAACATCATAGCTAGCGATAGTATAGTTGCTATCGGATTGGCGATATTTTTGCCTGCTATATCGGGCGCAGAGCCGTGTATCGGTTCATACATACCGCACTTGGTAACGCCAAGAGACGCCGAGGGCAACAGCCCAATCGAGCCTGTGAGTTGCGATGCCTCATCTGAAAGTATGTCTCCAAATATATTGCTTGTCACGATTACGTCAAATTGTGCGGGATTCTTGATAAGCTGCATTGCTGCATTATCTACAAGCACATCGGTAACGGTAACTTCGGGATATTCCTCGGCAACTCTATGCACTACCTCTCTCCAGAGTCTTGAGCTCTCGAGCACATTCGCCTTATCTACGCTTGCGAGCTTTTTGCCTCGGCGCATTGCAAGGTCAAAGGCTATACGCGCGATACGGTCGATTTCCTTTTCGCTGTATCTCTCGGTATCGTACGCTTCCACACCGTCTTCGCCCGTCTCTCTGCCCCTCTCTCCATAGTATATTCCACCAGTCAATTCTCTTACTATCACCATGTCAAAGCCTTTTTCGCTTATCTCGCTCTTTAAGGGACAAGCGTCTTTAAGTACCGAAAATAGCTTTGCAGGGCGGATATTTGCATATAAGCCCAGCTCCTTCCTTATGCCAAGTAACGCGCGCTCCGGACGCAAATGACCGGGAAGCGTATCCCACTTGTAACCGCCTACCGCGCCAAGCAACACGCTGTCGCTTGCCTTGCAACGCTCTACTGCGCTATCCGTCAACGGTACGCCGTGCTTGTCAATTGACGCGCCGCCCGCTATAACGTAATCGTATGTAAAGGTATGCCCGTATTTTGCGCCAACGGCGTTAAGTGTCTTAACTGCCGCGCCTATTATCTCGGGACCTATGCCGTCCCCTTCAATAACTGCAAGTTTGTATTCCATTATTTATTCTCCTTTAGAGATGCTAACAAGCCGCCTTTTTCGATTATGTTTTGTAAAAACGGAGGGAACGGAGGGAAGTTGCCTTCAATGTTTTTGGTAAGATTAAAGATTTTACCCGACGCAAAATCCACTTCCACCATATCGCCCTCGTCAATTTCGCCGCCGTATTCGACTATAGCTAGTCCCGTATTAATCGCGTTGCGGTAAAATATCCGCGCAAAGCTATTGGCTATCACGCAAGCAATACCGCTTTCTTTAATAGCTATCGGCGCATGCTCTCTTGAAGAACCGCAGCCAAAATTATTGCCTGCAACCATTATATCGCCCTGTTTTACTCGTTTGACAAAAGTTTTGTCAAGATCTTCCATACAATGCTCTGCCAATTCTTTGGGGTTGGAGCTGTTAAGATATCTTGCCGGGATTATTACGTCTGTGTCTACGTTATCACCATATTTTATTACATTTCCGCTAATTTTCATATTGCTCTCCTTAGTTCCCTAGTAATTCGGAAGGGTGTGTAATTTTGCCAGTAACCGCAGAAGCCGCCGCCACTGCAGGGTTACAGAGATAAACTTCACTCTCCGGATGACCCATTCTGCCTACAAAATTTCTGTTAGTCGTCGCCATACATCTCTCGCCCTTAGCGAGTATTCCCATATGACCCCCGAGACATGGACCGCAGGTGGGAGTCGACACAATGCAACCCGCTTCCACGAACAATTTTGCCAGTCCGCTCTCCATTATGTCAAGATATATTTTCTGTGTAGCGGGAATTATCAGCGTTCTAACCCTTTTGTTGACCTTTCTCCCCTTCAATATCTCAGCCGCCGCAACAAAATCGCTGTATCTGCCGTTGGTGCAAGAGCCTATCACAACCTGATTAATAGCCACATCGCCGATATCCTTAAAAGTTTTTGTATTAGAGGGAAGATGCGGATATGCAACAGTTGCCTCTACCGCCGAAAGATCTATATCAAATATACGGTCATACTCTGCGTCAGGGTCAGCCTCGTAAATTACCGGCTTTCTGTCGCTGTGGTCGCTGATATATTGTAGCGTTTGCTCGTCTACTGGGAATATACCGTTCTTAGCGCCCGCTTCAATCGCCATATTGCAGATTGTGAATCTGTCGTCTATTGTAAGGTTCTTTACTCCAGAGCCACTAAACTCCATTGACTTGTACAGCGCTCCGTCTACGCCTATCATTCCGATGATATGGAGTATTACATCCTTACCGCTTACCCATTTGTTGAGCGAACCGGTAAGATTGAATTTTATTGCCGACGGCACTTTGAACCAGGCTTTGC
The DNA here is from genome assembly GCA_009928745.1 of Clostridia bacterium. Classification (GTDB taxonomy): domain Bacteria; phylum Bacillota; class Clostridia; order Christensenellales; family CAG-1252; genus SACC01. The sequence goes on along the minus strand of SACC01000076.1, from coordinate 1,050 downwards.
CGTACGCCATACCTGACGCCATATCCGTTGAGCCTACGCCCGTAGAAAATGCGCCGAGCGCGCCGTAGGTGCAGGTATGACTGTCAGCACCGATAACAAGATCGCCCGCAACAACCAGTCCTTTTTCAGGGAGCAATGCGTGCTCTACACCCATCTCGCCTACATCAAAGAAGTTCACTATTTTCTTTTCGTCCGCGAATTCGCGCACTAGCTTTGTCTGTTCAGCCGCCTTAATATCCTTGTTAGGCGTAAAATGATCCATTACCAAAGCAATTTTGCCGCAATCGAATATATTAGCGCATTCTGCTTTTCTGTATTCGTTAATGGCAACAGGCGAGGTAATATCATTACCTAACACAAGATCGAGTTCTGCCATTATCAATTCGCCCTTGTCTATAAAGCTTTTTCCGCTATGCGCGGCGAGTATTTTTTGAGTCATTGTCATTTTCATAATTTACCTCTCCTTATTGAATAAATAATATTCTATCGCATCCACCAAAGCAATCCAGCTTGCCTCTATTATATCAGTGGATACTCCTACTGTAGTCCATACGCTCTTACCGTCGGTATTTTCTATTAGTACACGTACTTTTGCGCCTGTCGCCTGATCTCCCGAAAGTACGCGCACCTTGTAGTCTGTCAAATACACGTTCTTTAACTCGGGATAGAAAATCGTAAGCGCTTTACGCATTGCCATATCAAGCGCGTTGACCGGTCCGTTACCGACAGCCGCCGCCATCTCCGCATTGCCGTTGACCTCAACTTTAATTAGCGCAAAAGCGCTCATCTCGCCGTCTGGCGAGGGATGTTCTCCGCTTGTCTTGTACATTTGCAGCTTAAAATGCGGCTTGTAACGCCCTAAAACGTTAAGCACCATCAGCTCGAAGCTTGCGTCTGCCGACTCGAATTGATAACCCTCGTGCTCCAACTCTTTGAGTTTTGCAAGAATTGCCTTTGCCTCGGGAGATGTCTTGGTTATCTCGGGGGCGATATCGGATATCTTCGCAATAACAGTAGTTCTTCCGCTCATTTCGCTCATCAGGTATCTTC
>SACC01000552.1 GCA_009928745.1 Clostridia bacterium | reverse complement strand
ATCTCAATACTTACGCCCGTAAAGACAGTAAAAAGCGAACTCAGCAAGAACTCCCAACCTTCATCAAAATTCCGCTGTCAACGCGTCGTAACCGTCGCTTGTGCTTGTTCCGTCAGGCGTGACGGACGCATCGCCTTACCGTTTGGTTACTCCGCTCCCTCAACGGCTACTTACGTACCCGTTTTCGGGGAATGTTAAGAGTAATCCGTTGAAGTGTTTGGTAAGCACTCCGCAAGAACAAGGAATAAGATTAGTAGTTGTCATTTCGCCAGAGCGACGCGAGCGGAGAAATCCCCTAACGCGAAACATTGCAATAGTATGAGATTCCTCGACTACGCTCGGAATGACTACTCGTATTTTATTTGTCATCCCGACCGAGTGCAACGAGCGGAGGGATCTCAATACTTACGCCCGTAAAGACAGTAAAAAGCGAACGCCGAAAGAATTCGCAACCTTCATCAAAATTCCTTAACCCCAACGGATAACATAAGAACTCACCCTTTGGGGCTATAAGCCCCGAGCGAAGCGACTCAAAGGGGGCTTGATTTTTGATTGATTACAATCAAAAATGGGGGGTTTTCTGCGGTACAATTTTTTATAATAGGCAAAACATCTTGCCGAATACTTACGATGTGCAATTTTGTAATACTTCCGAAAGCAATATTTTTTTATTTACCTTAAGCGATTCTTATAATTCTATGGGGTATAAACAGGTAGCGATTTAACATACTACCACAGGGAGGAATTATGAGAGCAACTGGAATTATCAGAAGAATTGACGAACTCGGCAGGGTAGTTATACCCAAAGAGATTCGTCGCACTATGAGGTTAAGGGAAGGCGAGGAGCTGGAGATTTTTGCAGGCAACGAGGAGCTAATTCTCAAAAAATATTCCGAAGTAAAAACCTTAATAGATTTTAGCAGGGATTTTGCCGAAGCGATCGTCGCAAGCCTTAATAATCCCGTAATCGTGACGGATACCGACGCGGTAATCGCCGCCGTCGGGAGCGGGGTAAGAGATTACAGCGAACGGCAGCTTGCGTCAAGCCTTGACAAGGTGCTATCGGAACGCCGTACAGTATTGCTTACCGGAAGCGAGTGCATTCCCGTTATCGAAGGGAACAATTCTGTATGGCAGAGTATGATTATCGCCCCGCTGATAGTCGCTGGAGATATCTACGGCTCGATTATAATGTTCTCCGAGCGCACTATGGG
>SACC01000551.1 GCA_009928745.1 Clostridia bacterium | reverse complement strand
CTCCATTATCTTTCAGTAACGCAGCGGCATCTATTATTGTCTCTATTCCCTGTGCGCTACCCAAGTTACCCGCATATGTCACATAAAACTTATCCCTAGGCAAACTAAACTCATCGAACAGCTTATTACCTTTTCTTTCTATAATTTGAATCATCTTAACGTCTGCCCAGTTGTTAATAACCTCGATCTTTTCCCTCGGTACGTCTTTATTTATGATATTGTTCATTATGTCTTCACTCGCCGCTATTATCCGATCCGCATTTTTATACGTATAGTTTTCTATTCTCCTGCCAATTTTCCAGATAAGCGACCCTTCTTTGGTCATCCCCGCATTCACGAGCGAGTCCGGAAAAATATCCTGCAGGTTATATATATAAGGGATTTTTAATTTTTTCTTAATAAGTGCTGCAAGCGCGCCTTGGATAGGCGGCGTACTGGCGACATATATCACGTCAGCGTCTTTTATCCTCATGCATTTGAAATACTCGGCGGTACAGCAAAGCGCATAGCGAAAAGCACGAAGCACCAGATTTTTACCCTCTCCGTAAATTGAAAACCTTTTTATTATAAGCTTGCCGCCGTATTTTTCCTCAAGTTTTCGTTTCTTGTATTCTCGCCTAACGGATCTATCCACACCGCGCGAAGGTTCGGGGGTGACCACCGTATATAAAAAACCCGCTTTCATGAAGGCTTCCTCAATATCTTTATCCAAATGTGCGCTTGAAAACTGTTCCGGCTCGTAATATGCTCTGGGACTGATAATCTTCATAGCTCTTTTCCGATCATAATATTTCAACGTGTATGCATGTTAACGCTTGTTCGCATATCTCAATAGCTTTTCCCACGGTGTCCGTCTGGGACACAACAAACCCTATCCTGTCCGAGCTGCTTGCTATATCAGGTATTTCGTCTCCGACTTTATTTACAAAACTTATCTGCTTAACACCCTTTATTTTTTCCGCCTCTTCTATTCCAATTATACTAACGATTTTACCGGCGCGGGAAGCGAAATACCGTATTGCGGAGCCTTTTATAAATTGCGGCGTTATGTCTGGTTGTTCGCCAAGAGCCATTTCTATGCAGCATCTTACTATATCTACGCCAGTAGAAAGAGGTACGAGGTGCGTAGTGATACAGTCTCCTCCGAGTCTAGCACCCAGTTCTACGATTTTTGCACCTGCCTTGGTAGCCTTTATCTCTGTATGTGAGGGGCC
>SACC01000550.1 GCA_009928745.1 Clostridia bacterium | reverse complement strand
ACCTGCTCTCCGTAATTATAAGCGCCCGCGCCCGAAACCGTTCCCGCCGAGGTGTTGCTTCTCGTAAGAGACAATGTATATTCTATTACTTCCCATCCGGCGTAAAAATCGGCGTCGGACGGTTTGTCGTAATTTCGTACGCTTACGCCGTTAACGGAAGTATATATTATACCCGTTCCGTTATCTCCGTCATACCAGCCGGTAAAAGCATAGCCTGTCTTAGTAGGCACGGGTAAAGTGAAAGATGCGCCGAATTCGGTATCTATCGAACCCGAACCGATTATACCGCCTTCGGGATTAAGAGAAATCGTATATTCATTGACCGACCAGCGCGCGGTAAGCGTAATATCCGAATCGGGCATAGTGAAAATATAATTCGAGGATGAGGATACGAGTGTTTCGGTCTGATCGTACCAGCCCAAAAAGGAATATCCGCTTGAAGGGATGGCAGTAAGCGTTGCCTCGGATCCGTAAGGATATAAGACTCCCGAAGTGTCCGACACGTTCCCCATATTTTCATTAGAATTCAATATGGTTACGGTATGATTCTCGGGATTCCATTTTGCATAGAGCGTAATGTCTCCGGTGAGGGGATTAGTAAAATCAAACGGGGTATTAAACTGAGGGTCGGTATACCATCCTGCGAAGGAATACCCGCTTTTTGTCGGCGCGGTCGGAGCGGAAACGGTAGTTCCCCTGCTTATTATGACCGAATCGATTTGCGTCCCGCCGACGGTATCGTAGCTTACCGTAACTTTACGGTTAAAAAGCATAACCGTCGTTACGATTCCCGCCGTTAAAATAAGTATTAAAAGAATAGCGATAATCAAAACGGACTTCTTCTTTTCAGCCCTCATTGTTCCCCCTTTACAATAGATAAGATACATTATAATCGAATTGAATCTATTGCCGTTACAACTAAAAAAATTATATCACCCCTCAAAAAAAGTTGCAAGCATAAAAAATATTAACTCGATCAATTTATAATTTTCTTATTTAATAAAGGATTATTCAAATATATCCCCATATTCCCCAAGAACCGTTTTTATGTTTGTAAATAAATCTTGACTAAATGCTAAGTTCGTATTATTATAAATCTATACTAACGGGAAAATTTTTATCATTGCAAGTATCCAATGGAGGGAGATTATGAAAAGGATAAGAGGATCGGTGTTTTTCGTCATTATATTAATAGTTCTAACAGCAACGGTTTTAATA
>SACC01000549.1 GCA_009928745.1 Clostridia bacterium | reverse complement strand
CCACGAAATCACTGCCGCTTAGCGAGAAGAACGGAACGTTGGCCTCGCCTGCGACCGCCTTTGCAAAAAGCGTTTTGCCTGTTCCGGGAGGCCCGACGAGCAATACGCCTTTGGGTATCTTGGCGCCGACGTGAAGGAATTTTGCAGGGGCGCTTAAAAAATCCACGATCTCTCTAAGCTCTTCTTTTTCCTCATCCGCTCCGGCTACGTCAGCGAATTTTATCTTGCTTTTTATCGTTACGTTCGCCCGGGTGCTGCCGAAGCTCATCGCTTTATTATTCTCGTTGAGGCGTTGTTTCGTGATTATGAACATGAATATAAGCAAAACCGCGAAAGCTAAGAATATCGGAAGATAAGACTGCCAGGTGTTGCTTGACGGATTATCGAAAAGGATCTTGACGTCGGCAGCTTCCCCGTTATTTGCGTTGTACGCTAAAATTACTTCGGGTACCTGCGTTCTGTAACTGATATTGACAACGCCGTCCGCACTTTTCGGAAGCTTTGTGTCCTCGATTGAGCTGTCTTTATATAATAAATACAATTCGTAATTACCGCTGAAATACACGGTCTTTATTCCGCCCTCGTCAAGCTTCGCGATGAATTCGTCATAGCTCAAATCCTCGGGATTTTTATTGAACGCGCCGAGCCAAGAAGCGATTAATACCGCGCATAGAACAAGCACCATTAATATAGTTACGGTTTTGATTGTGTTCGTATTATTCTTCAACATTGCCTCCGGCTACAGAATTATTTTGCATCATAGCCCAATAATTATAACATATATCAAAATGAATTTACAACACGAAATTCGAGATTGATTACTAACGGACAAAAATCCGCCGTAAGAGGTTATTAGCAATTAATAACTGTGTTATGCTCCGCAACTCGTTGAGCCGTCGCATTCGCACTTCGGGGTATCGCCGCCGTCAGGGACAGGGGGAGAGGGTATATTGAGCTCGTTGCGGTAAGTAAGCCGCATTAAAATCGGCATTGCGAAAGAAGTAATTAGTATTATAAGCAGCACGAACGGCATAATCGCGCTGTCGACAAGACCGTTCTCAACGCCCTTTTGCGTGCAAACCAATACGACCTCTGCTCTGACCATCATACCGAGCCCGACCCGTAAGGAATCCTTGAAGCTGTATCTGCACATCAGCGCTCCCGCGCCGCAGCCTAAGAGCTTGCCGATTATCGCGACGCCGACGTACGCAAGACCGAAC
>SACC01000548.1 GCA_009928745.1 Clostridia bacterium | reverse complement strand
GAATAGATTTTATAGAAGCCGGCCGTCTGGTGGATACGCAGTTTATACAATTTATCGAAAGGAAAAACGATAAAATTAAATTCCGCCGTATTGATTCGGATCTTGAAGCTTTGGGTCAAAAAGGCGAGGATGACAACGAACTGAAGCAGCTTTTCGCCGATATTACCGGCAAAAAGGAAGAAAGCATTAAGTTCGTCTCTCTCGGTGAAGAAGACGCCCCGGCACTTATTACAATCGATGAGGAATCAAGACGCTTCGGCGATATGATGCGTATGTATGGAATGAAGAACGGCATAAATGCCGGCATAAATGCCGGTATGAATATCTCTGAAGAAATACTTACGGTAAATGTGGCGAACAAAGCAATTTTACGCTTAAAACAACTTACCGAGGATAAGAAGAAGCTTGCCGCAAAGCAGATATATATGTCAGCTCTTTTGCTTTCCCGTCCTTTTACAAAAGAAGAAACGCAGAATTATGTAAAGTTAAATTCTGAAATTCTTGAGCTTATCTGAAAGACATAAAAAAGCGTTCCCGCGGGAACGCTTTTTTTGCTTTGTATTTATACTTGTGTATTAGTCGTTGTTTTCGTAAGCTTCGACAACTGATGCGATTTTTAATTCCACGCTGTCCTTGATTGATTCATACTGTGAAGCGAATATATCTGTTGTAGCGGCAGCACAGGTTGTGATTAACTGGCTGAGACTACCGAAGTCATAAATGGTAGCCATTTCGTAAACACGGTTGTTAAAAATGGTGTCAAGCGCGTTTTCGCCTTCTTCGTCCGGAATTTTACGTTGTTTGAGAACGTATTCATAATAAGCTTTCCTGACGGTTTCAGTAGAGGCGGCGGCAAGCGCTTCTGCGACTGCTGCGGAATCTTCAGGTTCATCAACCTGATTATGTATGCAAATGCAGGAAGCAAGAATTGCAGATACTATGTTGAAGTATTCTTCTTGGCTTTCATCGTATTTCGGTGTTGGAAGGATACCATAGGAGCAATCAAAAAAGGAAAGTTCCTTGAGGTCAACTATAGCCATGGTTCTGAACAGTGCCCTGTCTTCGCCGGTAGCGGCAGTGGCTGCGTAATATACGTCGGAATAAGCTCCGCCAAGTGACGACGAATAATTTTCGATAACTATGGTCGCGCTTTTGTCATTGTATATTCCGCGTATTTTTTCCACGACAGAGGAAGCTCTTATTGTGTTGGCGGCAATAATGG